>CBFDEE010000019.1:0-14452 GCA_965603745.1 uncultured Bacteroides sp.
GCAACTTCGATGATTTCAGGGGTGCGTTCCTTGTTTTTCCCGCCGAAACTTATCTCGAAACGCGGGTATTCCACTTCCGTTAAGCTTATCAGTTTTGATTCAGGATGATCACCGATGAAGCCTGACAGCTTTTCATTGGATTCCAGCCTGAACCTTTTAACGTAATAAAAATTCAGCTCCCCGTCGAGGTAAATAACCGACCAGACCTTTTTGGACCTGAATTTCTCAAGGATATAAAGGTCGTCCTCGAAATGGTTTTCAAGGTCGAAGGAAGAGGTTCTGTATTTCCCGCCGCGGGTTACAACCAGCAGGCTGTCATGGCCGCCGAACTCACCCAGGAAACGTCCGCGACCGTCTGCATTAAGCCTGAGCACATCTTCATCGAACCAGATCTTCCTTCCTCCCAGTGTGGACACACCCTTTTCCTTCATGCTGATCTTGTGCACGGCATTCTTGGTAAGGATATTCCCCTGTGCATCCCTTCCCTTGATGGCAAGTTCTGAGAAGTCCATTTCGAAATTCAGATTTTTCAGGCGGGGACGGGGTTTCAGGGTGATTTTTATCGTCTCTGCTTCACCGTTCGGATTCACGCTGAGGTAAAGGATCCTTGAATTCTTGTTGTTTTTTGTCAGGTTGTATTCCTTGTCCCTGGTCATTCCCGTAATGGCACATCGTTTCATCATGGCGTTCCCGCTTTTGCCATCCCTGTAAACGAGGTTATATATTGTCCTTGAGTCGTTCTTGTTGAAAACTGCTATGTGGATGATGTCCTTACCGATAAAGACTTTTTCCTCCACTTTCGTCACCTGGTAGGTCCCATCCCTCCGGATGGTCAGGATATCATCAATATCCGAGCAATCGCAAACGTATTCATCCTTCCTCAGGGAGGTCCCGAAAAAGCCTTCCTTGCTATCCACATAAAGCTTCTGGTTGGTGGCGACCACCTTGGTAGCAACAATGGTATCGAAATTCCGGATCTCCGTCCGCCGTTTCCTCCCGGCTCCGTACTTCTTCTTGATCTGCTTGTAATAATTGATCGTATAGGGAACAATATTCTCAAGGTGGTTCTTTACTTCCGCTATGCTCTCTTCGATCCCCTTGATATGTTCATTCGCCTTGAAGGAGTCATACTTCGAGATCCGTTTGATTTTGATTTCCGTCAGTTTAACGATATCCTCCCGGGTAACTTCCCTGCGCAGGAGTTTCTTATAAGGATCCAGTCCGCTGTCAATGGCCTCAATAATGGCTTCCCAGGTTTCACACTCCTCGATGTCCCGGTAGATACGTTTCTCAATGAATATTTTTTCGAGGGAAGAGAAATGCCAGTCCGCCTCCAGTTCGTTCAGCCGGATCTGAAGTTCCAGTTTCAGGAGGGCGACGGTATTCTGGGCCGACTGGATCAGCATTTCCGAAACCCCCATAAATACAGGCTTTTCGTTCTCAATCACACAGCTGTTGGGGGAAATGGACACTTCGCAATCGGTAAATGCATACAGGGCGTCCAGGGTCTTGTCGGAACTGACCCCCGGAGCCAGCTGCACCAGGATCTCGACATGTTCAGCCGTGTTATCGTCAATGCGCTTGATCTTGATCTTGCCTTTCTCGTTAGCTTTAACGATGGATTCAATCAGGGTGGTGGTCGTCTTTCCATAAGGTATTTCGGTTATTACCAAGTGCTTCTTGTCAAGTTTTTCAATTTTCGCCCGTATCTTGACCGCTCCTCCCCGGAGTCCTTCGTTATACCTGGTAAAATCCGCCATTCCCCCGGTCGGAAAATCCGGCAGTATCTCGAATTCCTTCCCCCTGAGGTAAAGTATGCTGGCATCGATCAGTTCATTGAAATTATGCGGAAGGATCTTGGAGGCAAGTCCCACGGCAATCCCTTCCACTCCCTGGGTCAGCAGCAGGGGAAATTTTACCGGCAGTGTGACCGGTTCCTTGTTCCTGCCATCGTAGGAAAGCTTCCACTCGGTGGTTTTGGGATTGAATACCACGTCGAGGGCAAATTTTGAAAGCCTGGCTTCGATGTACCTGGGGGCAGCCGAGCCGTCCCCGGTCAGAATATTCCCCCAGTTCCCCTGTGTATCCACCAGCAGGTCTTTCTGCCCGAGCTGCACAAGGGCATCGCCGATGGAAGTATCACCGTGGGGATGGAACTGCATGGTGTGCCCGATGATGTTGGCCACCTTGTTGTACCTCCCGTCGTCGAGGCGCTTCATGGAGTGAAGTATCCTTCTCTGTACAGGTTTGAGTCCATCGTCCAGGTGAGGTACGGCCCGTTCCAGGATCACATAGGAAGCATAGTCCAGGAACCAGTCCTGGTACATCCCGGATAGGTGCACCACGGTATGCAGGTCATCCGAATCGGGACTGAGCTCAAGCTCTTCACCGGGTTCAAATGCCCCATCGTCCATGTACTCCTCGGAGTTCTCGGTATTTTCCAGATCCTCGATATCCATTTTGTCTTCTATGCTCAGGCCTCCACGAGGTCCTCCTCAACGCGCAGGTTATCTATGATGAAATTCTGCCTTTCGGGCGTGTTTTTACCCATGTAGAATTCCAGTAGTTCTGAAACCGCATCACTCCTGTTCAGGGTAACGGGTTCCAGCCTGATGTCTTTTCCAATAAAATTCTTAAACTCGTCGGGCGATATCTCGCCAAGTCCCTTGAACCTGGTGATCTCCGGATTGGCACCCAGTTCCGATACAGCGGATTCCTTCTCCTCTTCAGAGTAACAGTAAATGGTCTTCTTCTTGTTCCTGACCCTGAACAGGGGTGTCTGAAGGATATACAGGTGTCCCTTGCGCACCAGGTTGGGGAAAAACTGAAGGAAAAAGGTGATCAGCAGGAGGCGGATGTGCATTCCGTCTACATCTGCATCGGTGGCGATCACCACGTTCTTGTAACGCAGGTTGTCGAGTCCCTCTTCAATATCAAGCGCCGACTGGAGCAGGTTGAACTCCTCGTTCTCATAGACGATCTTCTTTGTGAGCCCGTATGTATTCAGGGGCTTGCCCTTCAGGCTGAATACAGCCTGGGTCTCTACGTCGCGGGATTTGGTAATGGATCCGCTGGCGGAATCACCCTCTGTGATAAAAATAGTCGTTTCCAGGCGCCGGTCATGATTGGTGTTGTAATGCGCCCTGCAATCCCTTAACTTCCGGTTATGCAGACTGGCTTTTTTTGCCCTTTCCCTTGCGATCTTCTTAATGCTGGAAATGGCCTTCCGTTCTTTTTCCGATTCAAGGATCTTCTTCAGGATGATATCGGCCGTTTCAGGGTGCTTGTGCAGGTAATCGTCCAGGTGTTTCTTCAGGAAGTCGTTGATGAAATTCCGGACACCGGGGCCCTTCGGTCCCATATCCTTTGATCCCAGCTTGGTTTTAGTCTGGGATTCAAACACCGGTTCTTCAACCTTGATGCTAAGCGCCACGATGATGGACTGCCGGACATCAGACGGATCGAAATCCTTCTTGTAGAATTCCCTGATCGTCTTCACGATCCCTTCCTTGAATGCTGCCAGGTGCGTTCCTCCCTGCGTAGTATGCTGCCCGTTGACAAAACTGAAATATTCATCCGTGTACTGGTTCCCGTGAGTCATTGCCAGCTCAATGTCATGATTAATGAGGTGAATGCTCGGGTACAGGCCTTCCTTGTCCATGTTCTCATTCAGAAGATCCAGGAGGCCGTTCTTTGACTGGTGTTTTTCACCGTTCAGAAGAATGGTAAGCCCTGAATTCAGGTAAGTGTAATTCTTTACCAGTCCCTCGATATACTCCAGGATATAATGGAAATTCCCGAACATCTCCGGGTCCGGGATCCAGGAAACGATGGTGCCGTTGGCCAGTTCAGTCTTTGATTCCTTTGCTGCTTCGACAAGCTCTCCGGTGGAAAATTCAGCGGTTTTCATTTTCCCTTCCCTGATGCTCTGTATCCGGAACGCGGATGACAGGGCGTTCACCGCCTTGATACCGACACCGTTCAGTCCCACGGACTTCTTGAAAACCTTCGAATCGTACTTGGCTCCGGTATTCATTCTCGAGGCTGCTTCGACCATTTTCCCGAGCGGAATTCCCCGTCCGAAATCCCTTACGCTGACCCTCTTTTCATGTATCTCGATCTCGATGGTCTTTCCGAAGCCCATCATGAATTCGTCCACTGCATTGTCCATCACCTCCTTCAGCAGGATGTAAATCCCGTCGTCCCGGGATGAACCGTCACCCAGTTTTCCGATGTACATTCCCGGCCTCCGGCGGATGTGCTCCCTCCAGTCCAGCGTCTTTATATGTTCTTCTGTATACTGCGCAGACATAGCTTTTCGAGTCTGCACAAATATATATAAAAGATGCTTGGCTCCTGAATTTGTTTTTCAACAGGGGAATTAACATCTGTCCGTTCTGAATCCGGCTGTCAGTCAGGAATATCGAGTTTTTTTCAACGACTTATTATACAGGAAATCTGAATGCTTTTACCATATTATTATTAAACAGAAAGTGCATCATACACTTATCGTAGTATGATATGCATCTACAATATAAAATCTTACCGGATAAGGTGGCGAACAGATCAGATTTGTATCGCTGCCACCTGCATTTCTGTTATGTTCCCCCGGTTATACTCGCCGCGGGTGTCGAATGTCCAGGTCCATTCCTGCCGGTCAGGCCCTGCCGACGGGTAACGTCGAGTGGGTGGCAGTTCAGCCCAGATAAGCTGTTTTGTTGATATTACCTCACCCTCCCTGTTAAGAACCCTTTCCCTGATATCACTTACCAGGCATGCGCAATCCGGTTTAAGCAGTTCCAGGTGCTGCTTCTGTATCCTGGCCCGGAAGGTTTCTTTTTCGGTTTCGGGGATCTCCATGAAGCGGCTGACATAATCGACCAGCAGGATATCGAGCTGGTTCAGGATGTTAAGGGAAACAAGGTACTCTGCCGGAGCGCCGGCAAGGGTGGCCTGGCATGTGATGTCGAGGATGCTCCCCCTTCCCGTTTTCCTGTATTCCTTTACCATCCGGTATGCTCCTTCAATGGCTCCTCCCGTAATATCTGCCGCCACCATGTGTACGTCGTCAAGTTTTTTTACCTTATTCACGATCTGGGGCGGGTGAAGTATCATATGCTGGCTATATGTCGGTTCCGGAACCCCATCCTGAGCGCAGGCGTTCAAATTCCCCCTGCATCAGATCCCTAACTTCCGTCTTCAGTTCCCCTGTCGTTTTACCCTCGAAGGAGCTGTAGGGTATGGGATCGAGCACCCTGACCCTGATGTTGGAAAGGCCGGTCAGGATGGCCCCTTTTTTCGGAAGGGCTTTTGCCGTTCCGTCAAGTACGATAGGAACGATATCAACCCGGTTGTCAAGGGCCATTTTAAAGGCACCTTCACGGAAGGGTCCCAGGGTATCCCCGGGATACCGTGTGCCTTCGGGAAAGATCATGATCGAACATCCCTTTGCGATGAGTTTTGAGGCTTTTTCCATCAGTCTGACAAGACTGTCCTTCCTGCCCCGGTCAATCTCCAGGTAATCATTCAGCCTCATCAGCCAGCCAACGAAGGGAATGCTGTAATTTTCCTTTTTGGAGATCCATTTATAAGGAACGAAAAGCTTGTATAATACGACGATATCGACCATGGACTGGTGGTTCGACACCAGGATACAGGGCCTCTTCCACGGGATCTTCCCCCTCCCCCTGACGGTTACCCACCACAGCGGGTTGCACCAGATGTAGCAGGATCCCCAGAAACAGGACCAGAGATGCAGGATGAGCAGCCTCCTGTCAAACCACCGGGTTGTGATCCAGATCAGGCCGGCGACCGGCATATAGCATATGGAAGTTGCCAGGAAGAAGGTCCAGAGCAATATGGAATATATGACCAGTCCGGCCTTTTTCATGATTATTATATGATCCTAGAAAAGTCCGTCTACAAAAATATCAATCCACTCCGGTTCCACAAGCATCCGGGTGGACAGGAGCTCGCGCAGTGAATCCGGGTCATGCCTCGTCCCCGTAAGCTGCATGGCCAGTTCATCAGGGGTCCGGATACTCTTTCCCAGTATTTCTCCCGGGAAGTACTGATCCTTACCGGGAACGGTGATCCGGCAGGTTTTAATCTGTCCCTTCTCCACCTGCATCTCAGCCCTGATCTGATTCTTTCCGATTTTCCATTTACGATCAAGGCTGTATTTCGGGGAATAACCTATGTTCCATTTCCAGAGGCTGTATTTTCCATGGATGAGTTCCTCGATCCTGTTCAGGGCGGATTCATCCGGTTCGAAAATTTCCATGCTCCCGAAATGTTCTGCGATATGATTGATCAGTCCCCTGCGGAATTCCGCGATTCCCATTCCCCCGGGCAGGAAGTAAGATATATTGCCTGTTTTGCTGCGCACGCTTTGCACCGCCTTGTCCGTAAACCTTTCCGGATCGGTCTGCAGGGCTTTGTCCAGCCGGGACAGCTCCGATGAGAACAGCAGGGTACCGTGATGGAGTACCCGGTTGCGGTGAACGCATTCGGCATTGCCCGATATTTTCATCCCCCCGATAAGCATTTCGTTCCTCTCGCCGAATACGGCAGCGACACCCAGTTCCCTCAGGTATTCAAGCACGGGGAGGGCGTACTCCCGGAAATTCACGAGTTTTCCTTCTTCCCCTTTAAGGATGAATGAAAAGTTCAGGTTCCCCGTATCATGCCAGACGGTACCCCCGCCGGAGATCCGCCTGACGACCGGAATGTTGTGTTTCCTTGTCCACGGAAGGTTAATCTCTGCCCATGCATTCTGATGCTTGCCGATTATTATGGACGGAGAATTGATATAGAAAAAAGCATACTCCCTGTCCGTTTCCTTCAGCAGGTATTCTTCTGCTGCGATGTTGAACCGGGGATCATCGGAAGGAGAATCCAGGATCAGCATGCTCATTCGTTTAGTTTCAGTGCCCTGATATTGATCATGATCTGGTAAACACCCCATGCAAGCAGTATCCCCAGAGCGGCTCCTCCCAGGATATCACCCGGAAAGTGTACGCCCAGGTAAATCCGGCTGTAGGACACCAGTGCCGCCCAGAGAAGTATCCCGATCCAGTACCACTGCTTCCGCAGCCAGAGAGCGGTAAAAAATGCGATCGCAAAGTGATTGGCCGCATGGCTGGAGACAAATCCGTATGAACCTCCGCAATAATCGTTCACCAGGTGGATCATTCCCGCGAGATGGGTCTGATGGCAGGGCCGGAGCCTTTCGAAGGTTTCCTTGAAAAGGTGCGCCGATGACTGGTCGCTCATCAGTATGAGTACGGGGACTGCCAGGAGAATCCAGATCGCTTTCCGCCGGAAGGTATAAACCATATATCCCAGCAGGACTATATACAGCGGGATCCAGTTTATTTTATCGCTGATCCACCACATGACGGAATCCCAGAACGGGGAGTGCATCCCGTTGAAGAACAGGAATAGCTGTGTGTCCCAGTTATTGATCGTTTCAAGCATAATTATTCATTCAGTGTTTTCCAGATCCTGTCTTTGAGGGATGTGATCCCTTCTCCGCTGACTGAGGAGATGAACTGCCAGGGTACTTCGGGCAGGTCCAGACGGATCTCCTCCTTCAGTTCATCATCCAGCATATCGGCCTTTGTGATGGCCAGGATACGCTTTTTGTCCAGGAGTTCGGGATTGTACTGTCCGAGCTCCTTCAGCAGTATCCTGTATTCACTATGGATGTTATCGCTGTCGGCGGGCACCATGAAAAGCAGGATCGAGTTGCGCTCGATATGCCGCAGAAAACGTGTCCCGAGTCCCTTCCCGTCGCTGGCCCCTTCAATTATTCCCGGTATGTCTGCCATGACAAAAGATTTATGGTCACGGTATTCGACGATCCCCAGGTTCGGTACCAGCGTGGTGAAGGGATAGTCCGCAATCTTTGGTTTTGCCGCGGACACGGTTGAGAGCAGGGTTGATTTCCCGGCATTGGGCAGGCCTACCAGTCCCACATCAGCCAGTATCTTAAGCTCCAGTATGTTCCAGCCCTCCTGTCCGGGCTCCCCGGGCTGGGCAAAGCGGGGTGTCTGCCGCGTGGCGGACTTGAAATGATCGTTCCCGAGTCCCCCACGTCCGCCCGGTTTCAGAATTTTCTGCTCCCCTTCTCCGGTTATTTCGAAAAGGACTTCCCGTGTTTCAGCATCCCTTGCCACGGTCCCAAGGGGTACCTCCAGGATAACATCATCCCCGTCCGCTCCGGTTTTCAGTGCCCCGGCACCGTTTGCGCCGTTTCCGGCAAATACATGCTTGCGGTATTTCAGGTGGATCAGGGTCCATAGTTGTTTGTTGCCCCTGATGTAGATATGTCCTCCCCTTCCCCCGTCACCCCCGTCGGGACCTCCCTTCAGGGTGGTACGGTCGCGGTGCAGGTGAACCGATCCGGCTCCACCCTTTCCGGACCGGGTGAAGATCTTGACATAATCTATGAAGTTGGATTCAGCCATGGCTGCAAAGCGTCAATCTGAAATCGTATCCTGCCTGGTTCAGGATGGCCGGATTATCCTGCTTCGATGATATCAGTCAGCCGCGCGAAAATATCGTCGATGCTTCCGACACCGTCCACTCCCCGGTACTTGCCCCGGGCATCGTAATAATTCATTACCGGCGAAGTCTGGTCTTCGTAAACCTTGATCCGGTTCTCTATGGTTTCCAGGTTGTCGTCCGCTCGCCCCTGTTCCTTTCCGCGTTTGAGCAGACGGTCGATCAGTTCCTGCCTTTTAACCTCGAGTCCCAGCATAAGGTCGATTTTCATGTCCATATCTTCCAGCAGCCGGTCGAGTCCCTCGGCCTGAGCCACGGTCCTTGGAAAACCATCAAAAATAAATCCCTGTGCATCGGATTCCGAGCTGATCCTGTTCCGGATCATGCCTATGATGATCTCGTCGGAAACCAGTTCTCCCCTCTCCATAATGCTTTTGGCCCGGAGTCCCAGTTCGGTCTCGTCAGCGAGTTCCGCCCGCAGCATGTCGCCTGTCGAAAAATGCGTCAGGCCGTATTTTTCAATGATCTTTTCCGACTGGGTTCCTTTTCCCGATCCGGGGGGACCAAACAAAACAATATTCAACATATTTTTATTCGATTTTTAGATTTTAAGGCTGCAAATATAGGCATTTCCGTTCTCAGCTTTCCACTACCCTGTAAAGATCAGCCAGGTTTCTTCCGTATCCCTGGTAATCAAGTCCGTAACCGAGGACAAAATCGTTCGGTATCTCTATCCCCACGTAATCGAGTTCCAGGTCCTTGGTATAGGCCTCGGGCTTGAAAAGCATGGTGGCCACCCTGATCTCAGCCGGTTCGTACCCTTTCAGCTGCTTGATGATATTGTCCAGTGTGACTCCCGTGTCCACGATGTCTTCCAGGATCACCACAGTTTTCTGATAAATATCCTCGTTTATGCCGATCAGCCTTTTGACCGTCCCCGTGCTTGAAGTCCCTGCATAAGAGGCAAGTTTCAGGAAAGTGATCTGGCAGTCCAGCTTGATCTCCCGGAACAGATCCGAGGCAAACATAAATGCCCCGTTCAGTATACCCAGGAAGATCACATCCCTGCCGGCCAGGTCCTCGTTGATCCGGGTAGCCATATCCGAAATGACCCTGCGTATCTCTTCGTTGGGGATATATACCTCGAATTCCTTATCGTGGATTTTCTTGCCTGCCATGATGCTGCAATGTAAAAATATGTTTCGGTGAATTTACAAAGAATCTCCGATGTAATGAAGAAGCATTGAAAGACTCCTCCAATGCCTGATGGGGATTTTAATAAAGCCGCCTTGAAAATACCGGCACCTCGGGATTGTTAAGCCGCTGCTACCTCGCTTCGCAAGGTCAGGCAGCTTGTTAGCAATCTCTTCGGTGCTGCAGCGGTATTTTTCAGCGGCGTATTAATATTCCCCGAAGGCAGGGGATGGAGGAGTCTTTCCCAGGCGGATGAATGCATGGAGAGGCTGATATTTTCACCATAAGGTCATTAAGGTGCAAGGTTCGGATTCTTTATGTAGTTTTGTGGGTAAATTAAGAACCTAACAAGCTCAACGTATGAATCCTAAAGTAAGCATTATCATGGGCAGTACATCGGACCTGCCGATCATGGAAAAAGCAGCAAAGATACTGGACGATTTCGGGATACCTTTCGAGATCAATGCATTATCCGCACACCGTACACCCAGGCAGGCAATGGATTTTGCCAGCGGGGCATACGATCGCGGGATCCGGGTCATCATTGCCGGGGCCGGCGGAGCTGCCCATCTGCCAGGCGTGATCGCAGCCCTGACACCGGTACCTGTCATCGGAGTGCCTGTGAAAGCATCCATCTCCATCGATGGCTGGGATTCGCTGTTGTCGATCGTGCAGATGCCCCCGGGGATCCCTGTGGCTACTGTGGGACTCGACGGGGCTCAGAATGCAGGTATACTGGCGGCCCAGATACTGGGGACCGGTGATGAAGAGATCGCCGAAAAAGTAAAAAATTACAAGGCCGGACTCGAAACCAAGATTGTGAAGGCGAACGAGGAGCTGAAAAGCGTAAAGTTTAAATTCAAAACCAACTAGCCGGCATGAAACATGAAGGAAAATGATCCCGGGTGCAGAATATAGCACCTCCTGCAGATGGGCCGTTTTCCTTTTTTGTTTGCTGTTCTCCCCTGCTTCCCGCGCTTCCAACGACAATTATCCGGCCGGCGCCCGTGCCGCTGCCATGGGACAGACCGGGGTTATGTACCCTGACTTCTGGTCCATATGGCACAACCAGGCGGGACTCGGATTCTATCACCGGTTTTCAGCGGGATTTCACCATGAAAACCGTTTCATGCTGCCTGAATTCGGGCTCAACTGCGTTGGAATAACGCTCCCTACTTCAAGCGGGACTTTCGGGCTTTCCTGGTCGTATTTCGGATATTCACGGTACCATGAGAATAAATTCGGGCTTGCCCTGGGGAAATCTTTTCATGACAGGTTCGCGGCCGGGCTGCAGATCGATTACCTGAACACCTTTATCGATGATGAGTCAGGGAGCAGCGGTACCGTTGCCGTGGAGGCCGGGATACTGGCAGAACCTTACGAGGGACTGCTGGTCGGATTCCATGTTTTCAATCCCACTGCATCAGCACATACGAAAAGGAAACAGGAGCCAGTGCCTGTTATCATGCGGGTGGGACTTGGATACCGTTTCGACGACCGTCTTTTTCTGGGTGTGGAAACCGAAAAGGACCTGGGTATAGCGAGGGCCTTTTTTAAACTGGGACTGGAATACAGGTTATTTGAGTATATTTATGTCAGGACCGGAATCAGCGTACAGGAATATGTCCATCATTCATTCGGTTTGGGTTTTCGTATGCAGAATTTCCAGGCAGACCTTGCCTTTTCATACCAGCAGATCGCCGGTTATACACCGTATTTATCCCTGCAGTATGTTTTTAAGTAGGGCAACCGTATTCACCGCCCTCATCCTGCTGGCAGTCCCTTCCCTTCATGCCCAGGAACCATATTCGACACGGGCGATCGTGGTCGAGGACCTGATCGAAAAAATGGCCCGGCAGTCCGAAGCAGAGCTGGATTACCAGACCCTCTTCCAGGACATTTACGGATACCTGGAATCCCCACTGAACCTGAATACTGCAACAAGGGCAGAACTCGAAAAACTGAATCTCCTGACCGATTTCCAGATCCTGAGCCTTCAGGATTATATCCGGGAGAACGGGGCCCTGCTGAGCATTTACGAACTGCCGCTGGTCTATGGTTTCGATGAATCCCTTGCCCGAACGCTGGAACCACTGGTAGTCTTTGAATCCCCGGACAGAGTGCTGCCAGTGGGAAAGCGCAAGAGCTCACACCAGCTGTTGATGAGGGTGTCTTCTGTGCTGGAAGAGCAGAAAGGATACTCTGGTTTATCAAGATACACGGGAAACCGCCTGAGAATCATGACAAAATACAGGTACAAGCTGGGAAATAAACTGCTGATCGGTTATAATGGTGACAAAGATCCGGGGGAACCATTTTTCAGCGGCGAGAACAGGCAGGGATATGATTTCAATTCGGCCTATTTAAGGGTGAATAATGTATGGAAATTTAAAAGCATCATGGCCGGCGATTTCCAGGTTAAAACGGGACAGGGACTGAGCCTGTGGTCGGGACTGGCATTCGGAAAATCGGCTGATATAATCAATATCCGGAGAAGGGGAGATGCCCTGAATCACTACACCTCGGTGGATGAGAACCGGTTCCTGAGGGGAATATCTGCCACTGTGGGACTGGGTGGTTTCGATATTACGGGATTCTTATCCCACAAAAGGATCGATGCCAACATGGTAGAAGATACGATCGGGGATGAACGGATATTCAGTTCATTCCAGTCCACCGGATATCACCGCACCCCGGGGGAGTTCGCCGATAAGGATGCGGTAAGGGAAACCGTTGCGGGGGGAAACATCGCCTGGCAGGCAGACCGCCTGCGTATCGGGGCTACCTTTGTGCACTATTTTTATGACGCTGACTACCTTAGAAATTCCCAGATCAGCAATCCCTGGGAATTCAGGGGAAATTCCAATACCAACCTGGGGGCGGATTACACCCTTGGCTTAAACCGCGTCAGCTTTTTCGGGGAATTCTCCTACAGTCCGAATACCGGAACAGGTGACCTTCAGGATTGTTCGGCTGCTTTGAACGGGGCCAGTTTTGTGCTGCATCCCCTTGTTACAATGGCAGTGCTGCACCGCTACATGGGTAAGGGATTCAGTGCCCGTTACGGAAATGCATTCAGGGAAAACTCCGCCAATTCCAACGAAAACGGGATCTATATGGGAGTGGAGGTCCATCCCATTCCCCGATGGACGCTTTCAGCCTACCTGGATGCCTACCGTTTTCCCTACCTGGCAGAATTGTTCGCCGATCATCATTCGGGTTATGATTACCATATCCAGGCAGATTATGATGACCTGGAAGGAATAAGCGCTTTTATACGTTATCGGTATAAAACCAGGCCGGCATCCGTAAATCCCCAGAGTCCCTCCGAACCTACAGGTCCGGTACCAAAAGGATCCCAGTTGCGTTTCCATATCACATACTCCCTCACGGATGCACTGACATTCCAGGACCGCCTGGAACTTTCATTTTACAGGGAGGAGATCAAAGAAAGCGGCTGGCTCGCCTATCATGATATCATCTATAAACCTCCCTCCTTCCCGCTGAGTTTTTCCTTCCGGTATGCCATGTTCGACACCGAGAGTTACGATTCAAGGATCTACACCTACGAACACGATGTTCTCCAGGCCTATGCTATCCCTTCCTGGTACGGACGAGGTATCCGGACCTATTTCAACACACGCTGGTCCATCGGCCGCCACGTTGACATCTGGTTCAAATACGCCCTCAGCTGGTACCCCGACCGTGAAACCATAAGCAGTGGGTTGAACGAGATCCAGGGGCATCACAGGCAGGATCTCAATATGCAGGTTAGACTGAAGTTTTAGACTGTTCCTGATCTCAAGAAAACCAGTAAGGCTTCGTTCGTCATCAAGTTTCAGTAGTTCATCCTTTTATCTTGATCGGATTGTGTATTATTAGTATCTTACTTTAATCCCTGAATCCGGACCCATCAAAAACAATTGATCATGAATATGCGCATATTCCCGTTCCAGGTTATTACCGCATTCTTAATTGCTTTCATCATGCCAGGTCTCACCCTGGTCCACGCATCGTCCATAACGGTATCCGAAGATATTACCAGTGATACCATATGGGAGGCAGATACTGTATTTGTTGACGGTACAATTACAATAGACCGTTATTCAACCCTGACTATTGAACCGGGGACCTATGTTGAATTCCAGGGGTATTACGCACTGAATGTTTCCGGGAAGCTGGTAGCCGTAGGTTCAGAAGCCGAGCCGATCATTTTTACAGTTTTCGACACCCTCGGGTTCAGCAACCTGTCCCAGCCGGATGGAGCCTGGCACGGATTACAGTTCGACAATCGATTCAGAACGGATACCTGCATCCTTGAATTCTGCATTATTGAATATGGAAAGGCCATCACCGGCGATTTCCATAATGTCCGGGGAGGGGGGATCCGTGCACTCTATGATTCAAAGCTGATGGTTTCAAACTGTACGATACGAAATAATTATTCTCTGGAGGGTGGCGGTGGCATCTATATGAATACATCCACTACTACCATTATTACCCATAATACGATTGTAAACAACTCATCAAAATCCAGGGCCGGGGGCCTGCTAGCATGGGATGCCAAGCCTGTGATCACCCATAATATTATTTGTAATAATTACGGTACTTACGGTGGGGGAGCCGTGTTCCAGTCCTGCGACGCAGTCCTGGCAAATAACATGATCTACAATAACGAAGCATTGAGTTCCGGAGGCGGTGTTTATATGTCCACCACTGATCTTGTTTCCATAAACAACACGATCTGTTA
>CBFDEE010000020.1:0-14260 GCA_965603745.1 uncultured Bacteroides sp.
TTATCTCCCGGGTCCGCTCGATCTGTTTCTGGGTGGACAGCTTCTGTATCCTCTCCGTCCGCAGCCTTGATGATCTCAATTTTAAGCTCCTGGATATAATGGTGGAGTTCATCAGCCCTTCTTTTAACTTCAATGGCCTTGGCCTGCCATGGTCCTGCCTTTACCGGGTTTTCTGCAGCAGCACGGTCAAATTCCTGGTAATATACGTCGTTTTTCTGTGCAAAATTTTCGGTGGTCATGGTCAAACCTTCATCCACAAGTACAAAAGCATCAAGCACGTCTTTAGAAACATTCAGTGCCAGCATAGCCATCAGCACCAAATACATCATACCGATCATCTTTTGTCTCGGGGTTTCTTTTGCGTGTGCCATAGCTTAGTGTTTCGGGTTTTTGAACAAAATATAATAAGTGGCTTATTTAACATTCATGGCGCTCAGCATATTGCCATAAACGGTATTCAAATCGGCAAGATTTTTACTAAGCTGTGACATTTGTTCTTTATACTTTTCTGTTTCCTCGACAGACGCTTTCAGGTTTTTCATCATATCTTCAATGCCCCTGTATACCTGATCGGCTCCCTTCATGTGCTCATTGGTTCCCCTTAATTGTGCTGAATATGCTTCATTAAGGGCCTGCAGATTTTTATTCATGGCCTCCAGCTGGGATCCGAATGCTTCATTGCTGCTTGTAATGCCTTTTGCTCTTTCGGCAGCCGCTGAATAACTGGCCGCGACTTCACCTCCGCTGCTGGCAATTTTCTCAGCTGCCTTCTGGTAAGATTCAGTCAGGGTATTGGCAGCCGATGCCAGTTTACTCGTCGACTCGGAATAATTTTCCGTCAGTCCCCCGACACCTTCGGCTGCCCGCTGGACATTCTCTGCGTATTGTCGCGTCGCTACCGAAGCCTCTGATATATCAGCCAGGTTGCCTGCTGTGGCAGACAGATTATTCAATCCGGTACCCAGGTTTTTAATGGTTTCAGGTTTGATCTCTGCCTTGTTGAACAGGTCGTCAAATCTTTCAAGGGTTACACCTCTGCCTGCCAGGGCTTCGTCACGGTATTCATCCAACTCATCAGGATCTGTCATACCTGCCAATTCCGGATAAACAAGGGTCCAGTCAAGCTCCTCGTGAAGGGGCTCAAATGCAGAAAAGAAGAAAATCACAGATTCCACTCCCAATCCGAGCGATATCATAAGTCCACCCCCTTGAATATGCTGGATTTTAAATAAGGCGCCGATGATTACGACCGATGCTCCAATACCGTATAGTTTGGCCATGAAATTTTTCCAGCCGGCACTCTGAGTCAATTCTGATACATTCATAGTTTCTCAGGATTAATTGATTTTATTTCTAATTGTTTCCCATGTAGGGACGAATACACCTGAACCCGATATAGGAAGTTGATGTATCCTGGTATTCATAGGCACGTGTGCTTACCTGGAGATAATAGGCTATATCTTTCCAGGAACCGCCACGAATCACCTTCCTCTTCATCACGTGGTTGTCTTTTTCTGTGGCTATGTATTTATAATCAGGGTTCAGGTCATGCTGGAAGAAATATGCTGATTCATCATATGCGTTAGCACACCATTCTGCAACGTTCCCAGACATATCGTAAAGGTTAAGTTCATTGGGTTCATAGGTTCCGACAGCGGTAGTTGTGATTCCCCCGTCAACGGCGTAATTTCCCCTGAGAGGCTTGAAATTGGCCAGGAAGCATCCTTCCCGGTTACGGGTGTAAATACCACCCCATGGATACATGGAATTCTGGAGTCCCCCGCGGGCGGCAAATTCCCATTCCGATTCGAGAGGAAGCCTGAAATCCTGCACATAGTAATCTCCCTGCTTTACCAGGGCATTATTCAATAGCTGTGTTCTCCAGGTGCAGAATGCATTGGCCTGTTTCCACGTGATTCCCACCACGGGGTAGTTGTCATAGGAGGGATGCCAGAAATACATGTTTGCTGCCGGTTCATTGTATGAATATGTGAAGTCCCTGATCCAGCAGAGAGTGTCGGGATAAACATTGACCACATCCTTAAGGATAAAGGAGCCGCGATGTTCAATGGGTTGCTCGTTTCCTTCAGGATCAATGATGGTACCAGTATATTCACCCGGATCCTGATCAAGGTCACCAATTTCATCCAGGTAGTAATTCTGGAATCTGTTCTTGTTTTTAGCTGCCTGCTGCAGGTCAACCCAGAAGTACCTGTAATTCAGCTTATGCGTGTTGATTTCCTTGCGCCCGAAAAAACGTTCTTCAACACCGTAATAAAGATTTTCAAGTGCCTGGCGTACATCTTCGTTTTCCATCAGGCGCTTATCACCCAGGGGTGTATCCCAGTTAAGGCGATAAGCCCGACCGTAAATATCTTCTTCAAGGTCTGCTCCGTAACCATCAACTATGATCCTGAATTCATCTTCAAGTATTTCACCCAGCAATTCCCTTTTCAGGGAGTCCCTGACCCAGAATACAAACTGCCTGTACTCATTATTGGTAATTTCCGTCTGATCCATCCAGAAGGCATCCACGGTAACAGTTTTTGTAAAATGGTTCTGGGCAAATGGAACATCCTGGTCCGCCGGGCCCACATTATAAGATCCTTGAGGAATAAATTCCATCCCGAATGGCTCCGGCTCGAAGTATTTTTTCCGACCGGAGACTCCAGTAAGCTCTCCAGTGTACATATTCCCACAGCTGCTGAAGATCCCTATTAAAATTCCAAATGCAAGTAACTTTTTCATAGCTCTCCGGGTATTGTTGTATTGTTTTATTTATTGCAACGTATTGATAATTCTGACTTTCAAAGTCTAAAATAAGAAAAAAAACAATAATTCATTTCACTCATTTACAAAAAACGTATGCTCTTATATTTTTGGGGCGCCTTATCGAGGCTAAGATTAAAACAATATCCCAGTGTAAATTCATGCGATCCTGTGCTGTAATTCCCGATATCTGATGTTGTGAAATCATACGAGTACCCAATGCGAAGCCCGTTAAACAATTCGAAACCGATAATACCTATCAAAGCATCGCCAGCTCTATAGGAAACGCCTCCCCAAAACTTTTTATTGTATCGTACAAGTGCACTTACATCAAATGAATTTGTCCTTGTGTCGGTCCGGAAAATTGCGGAAGGCAGGATCTCGAACAGGGGATTGGAAAGCTGGAACCGGTAACCCGCAATTGCGTAATAATGCCTTGCCAGGTAAGGGTTGGCTGTCTCATACTTGATTTTTGGCTTGTTCAGATGCGTGGAAGATATTCCGAAATAGAGGTTGTCAGTATTATAGAACAGTCCGAGTCCCATATCAAATGCGATCTTGCTTTCCTTTTCCTGGGGGATCGACGGATCCTGGGCAGGTTGCTGAATATCTGACCGGCCTGGGACATCAGGAATATACCAGGAAGCCGAAAGAGCCTGATTGTATAATCCCAGGTTAACACCGATGCCCAGGGTGCCGGAACCTATCGATAAACGGTAAGCATAGGTTGCTGACAGGCCCAGATCATTATTGAAAGCGTAATTGTCACTGAGGATGGACAGACCGACGCCACTGCTGATGCCAAAAGGTTTCACAGGGGCATTTGCATTAAAAAAGGAAACCGCGGGCTTACCCGGGAATCCCATCCACTGCTGCCGGGTTACACCGGAGAGACAGATCTTATCGCTGCTGCCGGCATATCCCGGATTAATGTTCGCCAGGTTGAACATGTACTGGCTAAAATGGGGATCCTGTTGGGAATATAAAATCACACTGACCAGGCTTAAAATTAATATACCTACTGTCTTCCTCATATCTGTCTGGAAACAAGGCCGTTACAATGCTTTTTTTAGCCCTTCGAGAATAGGTAAAGTAAGTAAAAATAATCCTTCCAACCAAGCATTATTAACAAATTTCTGTTAATAACCACGGGGCCTCAATAAGCATTTATACCCTTTATTCTAAATAAGGTTACGCAGAAGGTATTAAAATATTGCGCAGCCGGGTCACTGATTTGCGGACTGCCGGATCCTGATAATACAATTACGGATATAAATAAGTGCTAATGATAAAGATGCGCGCTACCGGCTAAAATGAGTGCTACCGGCTAATTTAGCTTCTGGAAGGCGTTAAGCCAGCGATCGGGGATTTCCTGGCTGCAGGCCTTCTGGTAGTCGCCTATGGAACAGGAGATCAGGACATGACGGGTCTTTGTCTGGTGAATAACAGGTACTTCAAACCACCACCTGTCGGTCTCGAGGCTCTTGTGAAAAACAATATCATGATCCATGTCATTCAGGCTTACGATGAACTTCTTGAAGGAATCGGGAGCTGAAAGGGGGTGTTCATCTTTTCTCTGGGATACACCGTCCATGAAATACCAGAGCGACTGGGCTGCGAGCTGGGCAGTTTGTTCCTCCCGGTCGGCATCCGGCAGGAGATTAAACAGGCCGAAACACTTTACAAGGGGACTGAGTCCCGCGTAACGGCTGATCTGGCAGATTTCCTCACCGGTAAAACCATTCGGTGAGGGGTGGGTGCATCCGGGGGCATCGGACTGCCGTATGGAATTCACATCAAGGCTTACGAACCCCGCATCCCGCAGGATTGGCTCTACCCTGGATAAATCCTGCCTGATCTCACCCAGGCGAAGGGTCTGGTGATAATTATCCTTAAGAAAATCCACATCTCCCTGGTCAACGAAATACGTCTGATGTCCGAGGTTTGAGTAGGAGAACAGTATTTCCTTCTTGCGGGAGAGGATGGGGATCAGGTAGGACTCCGGTTTGATCTGGTCATTGATGAGTCCCATATCAAGCCTGGAATCAACGGTGACAAAACTGAATTTCCGGTTCAGTTTCTCGAAAGCGAGATAGATCCCGTAAGTCAGATCCTGGCTGCCGCCCAGAATGACCGTGCAGAGTTTTCGCTCCATCAGTTCCAGCAGCGTATCCCGCATGGCAAAATAGGTGTCCTGCACGGTATTCCCGCATTTCAGATTTCCCAGATCAACGATCCTGAGCTTTGGGTTTACACGGAACAGCTGGTAAAGCTGGTTACGCACCTTCCCGGGGGAGAGGGCCGGACCGGGCACCGTTGCACTGCGGTCTTCGGGAACACCGATCAGGGCAAGGTCGAATTTGTCAAGATCTTTTACCGGGGTATCCGGAGTATGGATATAAATATTCCTGCAGAGGACGGCTTTATCCGATAGATGCTGGTTGGCAGGCTTGTCTAGCGCGACAGGGTCGCAGTAATCTTGAATATTCATCCAGCTGTGGTGCTTATTTCTTTTTCCTTTTTGACTTCCTGGCTTTTTCAATGATCTCCATGCAGTCCCCATAGCCCAGGTCTTCGGCTTTTTTCCCTTTCGGGATCCTGAAGTTTTCCCTGGCCAGGCTGATATAGGGTCCCCATTTCCCATTCAGTATCTGCAGATCCTGATTTTCCTCGAACTTCCGGACAATCTTATTCCGGTCCTGTTCCCGTTTTATTCCAATCAATTCAATGACCCTCTCAAGTGTTATGCTGAATGGATCATCTTCCTTTTCAAGGGAATAGAATTTTCCAGTATGCCTGGCGTAGGGGCCGAATTTACCGATACCAATGACAACTTCCTGACCTTCTAACTCCCCGATGGTTCTGGGCAGCTTAAATAAGGAAAGGGCTTCATCGAGGGTAATGGTTTTAATGCTCTGGTTCTTGAGCAGGCTTGCAAACCGGGGCTTATCCTCTTCTCCGGCCTCGCCGATCTGGGCCATGGGACCGAAACGGCCGATTTTAACACTGACCTGGCGGCCCGATTCGGGATCCTTTCCCAGGTTCCTTTCTCCCTTCGGACGTTTGCCGGTCTGGGTCGTTTCAACCACCTGTTGATGGAAGCCGGGATAGAATTTGTCTATCATGCTGGTCCATTCCAGTTCGCCGTCTGCGATCCTGTCGAATTCCTTCTCAATGCTCGCCGTGAAATTGTAATCAAGGATATTGCTGAAATATTCCACGAGAAAATCGTTGACAAGCGCCCCGATGTCAGTCGGGAATAATTTGGACTTTTCCTTTCCGTAGATTTCCGTTCGGGTTTCCGTATCAATATCTCCGTTTTCGAGGGTGCAGACACAGTATGTCCGTTCAGAGCCGCTCCGGTCTTCCCTGACCACGTATCCCCTGTTCTGTATGGTTGAAATGGTCGGGGCATAGGTAGAGGGACGGCCGATACCAAGCTCCTCAAGCTTCTTGACCAGGCTGGCTTCTGCATAACGTATGGGAGCCTTGCTAAAACGTTCTGCGGCTTCCATTTTCCGGAGTTTCAGTTCATCGTTCTCTTTCATCGGCGGTAATAATCCGGCGGGCCGTTCGTCCGTTTCCTCATCGCTTGATTCCATGTAGACTTTAAGGAATCCGTCGAAACGGATAACTTCTCCGCTTGCAACCAGGTTTTCGGGAAGCGCGGAAATGCTGATCCTTGCGGTGGTCTTTTCCAGTTCTGCCTCGCTCATCTGGGAGGCAATGGTACGTTTCCAGATCAGCTCATAAAGCCTTTGTTCCTGGCGGTTCCCAGGAACGCTGCGATTCTGCATGTATGCAGGCCGGATAGCTTCATGGGCTTCCTGTGCACCCTTGGTCCTGGTACTGAAATTCCTTGTTTTGGAATATTCCTCCCCGAATTCTTCCTTAATAACATCACGGGCCGCAGCAAGTGCCGATTTTGACAGGTTCACCGAATCGGTCCTCATATAGGTGATCTTACCGCTCTCGTAAAGCCGTTGTGCAACGCTCATGGTCCTGGACACGGAAAATCCTAATTTACGGCTGGCTTCCTGCTGCAGGGTGGATGTAGTAAAAGGAGGTGCCGGTGATTTCTTCACAGGTTTCCTGCTGATATCGAGAACCCTGAACCCGGCCCCATTGCATGCTGTCAAAAAATCGTAGGCCTTCTCACGGTTCTTTATTCTCGATGGAAGTTCCGCCTGGAATGCATAGACGGTACCCGATGGGTCGGCAAACTCGAAATATGCTATAATACGGTAGAATGGCAGGGAATCGAAAGCTTCGATCTCTTTCTCCCGCTCTACGATCAGACGGACGGCAACGCTCTGTACACGTCCGGCTGAGAGCGCCGGCTTTACCTTTTTCCATAACAGGGGCGAAAGTTCAAAGCCTACAAGCCGGTCCAGGATCCTTCTTGCCTGCTGGGCATTAACAAGGTTGCGATTGATTTCCCTGGGATTCTCGATCGCTTTCTCAATGGCGGATTTTGTGATCTCGTGGAAAACAATCCTTTTGGTCTTCTCCGGATCCAGGTTTAATACCTCCGACAGGTGCCAGGCAATGGCTTCACCTTCCCGGTCCTCATCCGATGCCAGCCAGATAACAGAGGCTTTACCGGCAGATTTTTTTAATTCCGACACGACCTTTTTCTTGTCTTCAGGAATGATATATTCCGGGGTGTAATTATTATTAAAGTCAATCCCGTAATTGTCTTTTGACAGGTCCCTGATATGCCCGAAACTTGACTTTACCGCAAATCCCTTTCCCAGGAAGTTGCTTATGGTATTTGCCTTTGCCGGTGACTCAACTATGACTAGATTCTCTTCCATCTCAAATACCCCTGCGATTTGGTTAAAACACCACAAAGTAAAATAAAACGGGTACGATCTTCAAAATTTTAATTCAAATTATTTAGTAATTTAGCCGCAAACTACAGCCTGTATGTCAAACACCCCGCGGCTTTGGAAGAGGTACCTGGTGATCATCTGGGGCGTATATTCCATTCCGTTCCTGCTTCTTATACTGATGTTCATCCTCCTGGCAAAAGGAAGGCTGGGTTATGTCCCTACCTTCGAGGACCTGGAAAATCCGAAGAATAACCTTGCATCGGAAGTTATTTCTGCTGATTCGGTACTGCTGGGTCCCATTTACATCGAAAACCGTACATACGTGGAGTTTGATGATCTCTCGCAGAATATCGTTAATGCCCTGCTTGCCACGGAAGACATACGTTTCCAAAAGCATTCAGGGGTGGATGCAAGGGGTACTGCCAGGATGCTGGTCAAGTCGGTTCTCCTGCAGCAGAATGCAGGCGGAGGCAGCACAATCACACAGCAGCTGGCAAAAAAACTTTATCCCCGCGATACAACATATTACAGCTGGAAGGTCAGGCGGTATTTTAAACTGGGTGTTTCGAAATTCAAGGAATGGAATACGGCAGTCAAGCTGGAAAGGAACTATACAAAGAACGAATTGCTTGTGATGTACCTGAATACTGTCGATTTCGGACACAATACTTTTGGTATAAAAACCGCCAGCGATGTTTTCTTCGATACTTCACCCGACTCATTAACGGTGGAACAGGCCGCTGTACTTGTGGGTCTGCTGAAGGCTCCCACACGGTATTCCCCTGTGATAAACCCGGAACGATCGCTTTTCAGGCGAAACATTGTACTCAGCCAGATGCTCAAATACGAATTCCTGACGGAAGAGGAATTCGATTCGCTTTCTGTGCTCCCCATCGAGCTGAATTACCGGGTGCAGGACCATAACGTGGGACTGGCCACCTACCTGAGGCAATACCTGGCCAAGGTAATGAGCAAGGATAAACCCGAGCGAAGGGAATACTTCATGTTCAGCCAGTATGAAAAGGATTCCATACAGTGGGCCGAAAATCCGCTCTTCGGATGGGCGCATAAAAACCTCAAACCGGATGGCTCTCCGTATAATATTTACCGGGATGGACTGAAAATATATACCACCATAGACAGCAAACTGCAGCAGTATGCGGAAGAAGCCGTTGTTGAGCATCTTGCCGGCGATTTGCAGAAAGCTTTTTACCTTGAAAAGGAAAATAGTCCTACGGCCCCGTTCTCGGAAGACCTGGAAGAGGAGCAGGTAGAACGGCTGATTTCAAGGTCCATGAGAAATTCTGAACGTTACCGCAGGTTGCGGAATGCAGGGGTTTCCATGGATTCCATTCACCGGGCATTCAATACCCCTGTTTCTATGAGGGTCTTCTCCTGGGAAGGAGATAAAGACACGATTATGTCACCGCTGGATTCCATCGTCTGGTATAAATATTTCCTTCGGGCGGCGATAATGGCCATGGATCCGGGTAACGGGTATGTGAGAGCCTATGTCGGGGGACCCAATTTCAAATACTTCAAATACGATCCCATTACCATGGGAGGCCGCCAGGGCGGTTCGACATTTAAACCGTTTCTCTATACCCTTGCCATGCAAGAGGGATACGATCCCTGCTATAAAGTGCCGAACGTTCCGCAGACCTTTGTGGACAGGGACTCAACATGGACCCCGCGCAGCAGCACCCGGAACCTGGGTAAAATGGTGACGCTTAGGTGGGGACTGGCACATTCGGTCAATAACGTATCGGCATGGCTGGTAAAGCAATTCCCTCCTCAGACCATCGTGGATGATGTGATCAAGAAGATGGGAGTACGCAGTTTCATCATGCCCGTAAACTCGATCATATACGGGACTTCCGATGTGACCCTGTACGAAATGGTGGGGGCCTACAGCACCTTTGCCAATAAGGGTGTATACGTGGAACCCATATTTGTGACCCGTATCGAAGACAAGAACGAGAACGTTCTGAACACCTTTCAAGCAAAGCAGAGAGAAGCCATTTCAGAAAAAACTGCCTACCTGATGATTGATCTGCTGAAGGGCGTTGTCGACGGCGGAACGGCGACCTACAGGATCCGGACGGTTTATGAGATTGACGCAGAAATGGGCGGAAAGACCGGCACTACACAGAACCATTCCGACGGCTGGTATATGGGGGTCACACCCAACCTGGTTGCCGGGGTCTGGGTAGGCGGGGATGACCGCTCAATCCATTTCGACCGGATGTCGCTGGGACAGGGAGCCAACATGGCCCTGCCCATTTACGGGATATTCATGCAAAAAGTCTATGCAGACAGCACCAGGGGAGTTACAGTACTGGACAAATTCGAAAAACCTCCCAATTTCAACCTGCCGCTTGATTGCCCCGAAGACATCAGCGGGATGTCACAATCCTTTGATTACGAACTCTGGGAAGAGGATTTTAAACTGCCTTAATATACTGCATCCAGCCGCCATCAGTGCAGATTCAGTGAATTCCGAAGCGATCCGGGTGATCAGCGCTTCTCCTGACTGGAGCCTGGGAAGCCGGCAGGGTAAACCGGTACGGGTACTGTTTTCAATGCCGATAAAGTTCACTCTGAAATAATTCAATCAAGGATTGAATCGATGAGTTCCCGGGTGTAATCATCCGAGGGACCGGAAAAGATCCGTTCGCCGTTTCCTTCCTCAACCAGTTTCCCGTCCTTCATTACCAGGATACGATCGGACATGTACCGGACAACGGAAAGGTCGTGGGAGATGAACAGGTAGGTCAGGTTATATTTTTCCTTAAGCTCACTAAGCAGGTTCAGGATCATCGCCTGTACCGAGACGTCAAGTGAAGATACGGATTCATCGCAGATAATAAGTTCAGGTCCTGTTGCCAGGGCCCTGGCCAGCCCGATCCTCTGTCTTTGTCCCCCGGAAAACTCATGCGGATACCTGCCGAAGTATTCTGCACCCAGGCCAACCTGTTCCAGTAGGTCCAGGGTCGCATTTTTCCTGTCTTTTTTCTTGCGGTGAATTCCGTGAACCTTCATTACCTCCATGATGGAGGAACCTGCCTGGATTCTGGGATTCAGGGAGGAATAGGGATCCTGGAACACAAACTGTACCTTCTGCCTGAACCTGTTCATTTCCTTTCCTTTCAGAGAAGCAACATCCGATCCGTGGTAGAAGACCTGTCCGTCACCGGAGTGAATCAGCCGGATGATACTCCTTCCCAGGCTTGATTTACCACAGCCGGATTCCCCGATGAGTCCCACAGTCTCCCCGGGCAGTATTGTAAAACTGACATGGTCAACGGCATGCAGGCTTTTTACCTGTTTTCCGAGGATGTTCCTTTTAAGGGTGTATTCAACGAGGAGGTTTCTTGCTTCGAGTATGGGAACAGGATCCTTCCCGGGGAATGCCTGGTGCTGTGTGGCTGATTCTTTCAGGGGACTGGCTTCCTTTGGGGGACTTGTTTCTTCCCTGGGACTGGCTTCCTGCCGGGATTCATCCATGAAATCCGCAAGGGTTGGCAGGCGGTAAGGATTTGCTCCGGGTACAGGCCGGCAGGCTATCAATCCCCTGCTGTAAGGATGCTTCGGATTACTGAACAGGTCAGAGACTTTCCCGGATTCGACAATTTTCCCCTGGTACATTACCAGGGCATTTTCACAGATGGCCCGGATCACCCCAAGGTCGTGTGATATGAACAGCATGCCCATATTGCGGTCCTGCTGGATCTTTTTCAGTAATTCCAGGATTTTTTTCTGGACGGTTACATCGAGTGCCGTAGTAGGTTCATCAGCAATCAGGATTGCCGGGTCACCGGCAAGGGCCATGGCGATCATGACCCGCTGTCTTTGTCCCCCGCTCAGCTGATGCGGATACTTACGATAAAAACCGGGATCAGAAGGGAGCTTTACCTCATCCAGGAGGGAAAGTACTTTTTCTTTTGTTTCCTTTTTTGAAAGGGCAAGGTGCAGTTGAACAGCTTCGGAGACCTGGTCACCACAACGCATGGATGGATTCAGGCTGGTCATAGGCTCCTGGAAGATCATGGAGATCACCCTGCCACGGTATGCCTGCATTTGTTTTTCATCTGCAGCGGCAAGGTCAGCATCCCGGAATCCTTCATGAGAAGCTTGTTCTGCAGAACTTGTCCCGACCGGCGCAGGCCGGCCTTCGAGGAGGATTTTTCCCCCGGAGATCCTCATTCCGGGAGGCAGAAGTTGCAGAAGGGAAAGTGCAGTGATGGTTTTTCCGGATCCTGATTCACCGACAATGCCCAGCGATTCCCGGAGCCTGAGTTTAAAAGAAATGTCTTCAACTACATTCCTTTCAATGGCATTTTCAGTGAGGGAGATCCTTAGGTCCTTAACGCTGAGCACGGTTATGTGTAATAATCTATGTTGGGAAGGTCCCGTTTGAACGTTTCTTATGAATGGTGACCTTATTTCCTTCCAGCACAGGTATCCAGCTCTCAGTCAGGATCTGCTGTGCATACCGGTAGTATAATCTTGAACGGATGGAAGCATTCTGGGTTTCATGTTCATCCTTGAATTCACCTGTGAATTCATAGGTGTCGGAATGTTCATGATTTTCATGGTATATGCGGACGATCTCAATAACCGTTGCAATGATACGGTAAATCTCCCCCCGGTTTGTCTCCGAATACTCATCCTCGAATTCATCACTCAGCACACTGAAGTTAATGATGTTGCCCAGGTAGTTGTCCCTTTTTTTTCCGAACCTGACCTGGTACATCAAACCGCTCTCAGTCGTGAAATAATAGGTGTCCCCACTCTGTATTTCAGGGACTTCGACTTCATAAGGGTCTGAAGATGGTTTATAATCTTCCCGAAACAATTGATTAATGCCCGAACTTACCATATGAAAAAAGAACTAAAATTCAGAAAATTTATCCAAACAGCTGTCCGAAAACTTCTTCAACCTTTCCTACAAATTTAATACCGATCTTGTATTTGGAATAATCAAGTCCCTTTTTATTGTATTTTGAAATGAAAATTGTGCTGAAGCCCAGTTTCTCTGCTTCGGTTATTCTTTGCTCAACCCGGTTAACCGGCCTGACCTCTCCGGAGAGTCCCACTTCAGCGGCAAAACAAAGGTTTTTCTCCACGGGGATCTCGGCACTTGATGAAAGAATCGCTACCGTAACAGCCAGGTCAATGGCCGGATCATCGACTTTGATTCCCCCGGCGATGTTCAGGAAAACATCTTTCGTCCCCAGCCTGAACCCGGCCCTTTTTTCCAGAACCGCCAGAAGCATGTTCAGGCGCCGGATATCAAATCCGGTACAGGAACGCTGGGGGGTTCCGTATACGGCGGAACTGACGAGGGACTGCACCTCGATCAGGAAGGGCCGGTTACCGTTAAGGGTAGCCGCTATGGCTTTTCCGCTCAGTTTTTCATCCCCGTGGGAAAGAAGTATTTCAGAAGGATTGCTGATTTCTCTCAATCCGCTGCCGGTCATTTCAAAAATTCCCAGCTCCGAGGTGGCTCCGAACCTGTTCTTCGAAGCCCTGAGGATACGGTATGAGTAGTGACGGTCTCCCTCGAATTGAAGCACAACGTCTACAATGTGTTCAAGCACTTTTGGGCCTGCAAGATGGCCTTCCTTGTTTATATGCCCTATCAGGATCACCGGGACACCCCGGTCCTTGGTCTGCTGCAGGATTCGGGTAGCACATTCCCGTATCTGGGAGATCGTACCGGGGGAAGACTCTAGCTGATCGGAGTACAGGGTCTGGATGGAATCAATTATAACCAAACCGGGCGGATCCTGCTGTATATGCGACAGTATATTCTCCAGCCAGGTATCATTAAGGATCATGCACCGTTCATGGACCTTCCCGATACGGTCGGCACGGATCCGGATCTGTTCGGCACTTTCTTCTCCTGAGAGATAGAGGATCTTTTCCTGCTTAAGGAGAAGTGCGATCTGCAGTGCAAGGGTGGATTTGCCTACCCCTGGTTCCCCTCCGATCAGGACCATGGATCCTGCTACGAATCCCCCGCCCAGCAAGCGGTCAAATTCGGGCATGCCTGTTTTCAGCCTTTTATGGCTGACGGACTGGACTTCGGTGATGGGCTGGATCACCGAGGCAACTGAAGGGGATTTATCTGAAGCCCGTCCCGGTTTAGGAACGAACTCTTCGGCATAAGTATTCCATTCACCGCAGGAAGGACAACGCCCTATCCATTTGGATGATTTTGCCCCGCACTGCTGGCAGATGAATTCTGTCTTTGACCTAGCTTTTTGCAGATCCCAGGATTTTATTGTAGATATCCGTGGTTGAAAAACCTTCAATGAACGGCAAGATAACAACTTCCCCTCCAATTTCCATCATTACCTTGTATTCAGGCAGTTCTTCAGGATTAGTATAATCTCCGCCCTTGATCCATATATCGGGGAGCAGAATCTTCATCAACCCGGATGGAGTGTCTTCACTGAACAGCACCACAAAATCAACAAACTCGAAGGAAGCCAGGGTCAGGGCCCTGGAGTCTTCATCGACAGCCGGCCGGTTTTCTCCTTTGAGTTTTCTGACTGAAGCGTCGGAATTTAGGCCGATCACGAAAAGATCTGCCAGGTCGGAGGCATTCGAAAGATATTCCACGTGTCCCCTGTGAAGGATATCAAAAC
>CBFDEE010000021.1:0-14060 GCA_965603745.1 uncultured Bacteroides sp.
AACCAGTTTCTCCTCTTTAATATTTGATTGGATGGGACTGGGACTGGTACTTTGCATGGAATTTGCAGAGATGAACAAGGGGACCATCATTGTAAGCAGTAAACCGGAAAAGGGATCGACATTCATCCTCAGGCTTCCCCTTCCCCCAAAGTAATAATTCATGGTCCGTTGATATGATATTTACAGAACCGTCTTCAAACCTGCAAAAACCGCCGTTATGATACGTATAAAAATCTTCCTTCTTCTGGTCTCTTTCAGTGCCTGCCTGATACCGGGACATGTTCTGAACGCCCAGAGCGATGAGAGCCTGATACTGACCTTTAAGGGACATAAGGGACCCGTGTACAGCCTGGCGGTCAACCCGGACGGAAGCACCATTGCTACCGGTTCTGAAGACATGCTTATCCACCTGTGGGACCCTGCTTCGGGAGAGATCAAAAAAACCCTGGAAGGCCATGGCAAACCTGTAAAATACCTAAGTTTCTCTGCCGACGGGAAATACCTGCTGAGTGCCGCGAGCACCGAGATCCGTGTATGGGACCTGGTAAAAGGCAATTCAATGAAATATGGCGGGAGTGTAACACATGTGTATAATCTTGATTTCAACAGGGATGCGTCGCGTTTTCTCAGTACCAGCCTTAAAAATAAATTCAATGAATGGGATAGGAAGGAAGCCGAGGTAGTCAGGACATTTGATAAACACAGCAGATCCTGCCTGGTGGCTGCCTACAGTCCGGATAACACGAAGATCGCCAGCGGATCACTCGACCGGTCGATAAAAATATGGGATGCCGGGACCGGCGAGGTCATTCATGACATATCCGCCCATGGAGAAAACATCCTTTCCATTGACTTCAGTCCCGACGGAAAACTTCTTGCTTCCGCCTCAATAGACAAGAATATCAAAATATGGGACGTTGAGACGGGTAAAATACACAGCCTGCTGGAAGGACACGGATATGCCGTGGTGTATGTCCGTTTCAGTCCCGACGGCCGCTACCTAGTCAGTGCCTCATATGACAAGACTGCCAGGTTATGGGAAGTGGCAACTGGCAATTGCATATATACATTCATTTCCCATGAGGATGGGCTGTATGCCTCGGATTTCCTGCCCGACAGCAGGCATGTCGTAAGCTGTTCGAACGACGGGACCGCAAGGATATACGAGATCACATCCCGGTTTTTTGCGGAGTTCTATTATTTCAGTGAAATGCAGAAGGAAATGAATGATTCCGGACTTTTTGAAGAGCGCCTTAAGGGGGAAAAGAAGGAAGAATACCAGTCACGGCAGGAAAAAGCTGAAAAGTTCAGAAAGGAACTCTATGATAAGTATGCAGCCATGCACCTGGAGGAACTGGAGAAGTAGGACTGCTCCACAGCATGCCCGCACATGTTGACAAACATCCGGTATCCCGCCCCTGAGTTCCGGGCCGCTCCCTAATTTTACCTACCGGCCGATCAGGCAAAAATTCGGGCCATACCCGCAGGCAGGCTCCGGGATTACAATCCCGGCATGCCACCTGCCAGCCTCCGGACGGTTTACTCTTAATCAATGTTTTATCAACAACATTCCCGTGGAATTACCATTTGCAGAATCATTCAAGATCAAGATGGTCGAGCCCATTTACCGCAGCACCCGCAATGAGCGTGAGCAGTGGATCAGGGAGGCCAGGTATAATGTTTTCAACCTGAAAAGCAGACAGGTGTACATCGATATGCTGACCGATTCGGGCACCAGCGCGATGAGCCAGCAACAGTGGTCGGAAATGATGCTCGGTGATGAAAGCTATGCCGGCGCAAGTTCCTTCTATAAATTGAAGGAGAGCATCCTTGAAGTATTCGGCTTTGAACATTTCCTTCCCGTCCACCAGGGCCGTGCCGCAGAGAATGTCCTGTTTTCGGTCCTTGTGAACAAAGGAAACATCGTGCCGGGCAACGCACACTTTGACACCACCAAGGGCCATATCGAGTACCGCCAGGCAACAGCGCTGGACTGTACCATCCGGGAAGCTTATGATACCAGCCTTATCCACCCCTTCAAAGGAAATGTGGATACGGATATCCTGAAAAGCGTGCTGGAAAAATATACCGACAATATTCCCTTTATTATAATTACCCTGACATGCAACACGACAGGGGGACAACCGGTCTCAATGCAAAACCTCAGGGAGATCCGGTCCCTGGCCGATCAACATTCCATCCCGCTCATCTACGATGCGGCAAGATTTGCCGAGAATGCCTACTTCATCAAGCTCCGTGAGGAAGGATATGCTGATAAATCCATCCCGGAGATCGTAAGGGAAATGTTCTCCTATGCAGATGCCATGACCATGAGCGCCAAGAAAGACGGGATCGTGAACATGGGAGGTTTTATCGGTTTCCGGGATATAGTCCTGTATGAAAAGGCCAGCACCTTCAACATCATGTTCGAGGGATTCCTCACCTACGGCGGGATGTGCGGAAGGGATATGAATGCCTTTGCCAGCGGACTTCGCGAAGCTACCGATTTTGAATACCTGGAGACCCGCATACGGCAGACCGAATATCTTGCCGACCGGCTTATTGACCTAGGGATACCCGTTCAGAGGCCGACGGGCGGACATGCCGTGTATGTGGATGCCACTCAATTCCTTACCGGGGTGCCCAGGGAGGAATTCATTGCACAGACCCTCGTGGTCGAGCTGTACCTTGAGGGGGGTATCAGAAGCGCCGAGATCGGTACACTGATGGCGGACCGGGATCCCCAGACCCGGGAGAACCGGTACCCGGAGAAAGAATACCTCAGGCTTGCCATCCCCCGGCGTGTCTACACGGACAACCATATGGACGTAATATCCACCGCCCTCGGGAATATTTATGAAAGAAGGGAAAAGATCACAAGCGGGTACAGGATCCTCAGGGAGGCTCCCATCATGAGGCATTTTACCATTGAACTGGCCCCGGTTTAACAGTTATTTCACAATGCGGCCTTTGCAGATCCTCAAATAATACTCACCTTTGGGCACTTAATTCCTTAATCCGTCTATGAAAGACCTAACCAGCGGAAGTGAAGCCCGCCTGATTTTTAACTTTGCCATTCCTATGTTGCTGGGCAATCTGTTCCAGCAGCTGTATAACATCGTCGATACCATCATCGTCGGTAATTTCCTTGGCAAAGAGGCGCTGGCGGCGGTAGGAGCCTCATTTCCCATTATTTTCACGATGATCTCACTGATCATCGGGGTGGCATCAGGCGGTACCATAGTTGTTGCCCAGTATTTCGGAGCAAAACAATACGGCAATGTAAAAAGGACCATCCATACGCTTTACATCTTCCTTACCATTGCATCCCTTTTACTGACCCTTATCGGCATTCCCCTGAGCGATGAAATATTCCGCCTGATCCGGCTTCCTGAAGAGCTTATGCCCGATGCGACTCTGTACCTTTCCATCTATTTTTCCGGACTTATCGCGATGTTCGGTTTCAACGCCACAGCAGCGATCCTGAGGGGACTGGGAGACTCCAAGACCCCGCTATATTTCCTGATGATCTCCACCTTTTTCAATATAGGTTTTGACCTGCTTTTCATCGTCGTTTTCAAATGGGGGATCGCAGGTGCAGCAATCGCCACAGTTATATCCCAGGCCGGTGCGTTTCTGACCGCCGTCATTTACCTGAACCGTAATCATAAATTAATTGATTTTAACCTCCCTTCATGGAAATTTGACCGGAAAATATTCCGGCAGAGCGTACGTATCGGACTTCCGACCGGATTTCAGCATACTTTTATTTCCCTCGGCATGCTTGCCATCATGGCGATCGTGAACACCTTTGGGACAAACGTGATCGCCGGTTATTCTGCTGCATTGAGAATTGACAGTCTTGCCATCCTTCCGGCCATGAACTTTTCGGCCGCCCTGGCAACCTTTGTGGGACAGAATATTGGTGCCGGTAAATCTGAAAGGGTACGAAGGGGATTTATATCCACACTTATTATGTCCTCTGCCGTATCCCTTACCGTAATGGGCATAGTCATCCTGTTAAAATACCAGCTGATAGGATTGTTTACCAAGGATCCTGAAGTGATAAGGATTGGCGGGGAATACCTGCTTATCGTCAGTGCATTTTACCTTCTTTTAACGGTTATGTTCAAGGTCAATGGTGTTCTCAGGGGAGCCGGAGACACGCTGATACCAATGTTTATTACCCTGTTCTCTCTCTGGATAATCCGGGTTCCGTTTGCATGGTATTTTTCCGGGATTTTCGGGGAAACAGGTATCTGGTGGTCCCAACCTGCAGGCTGGGGTATTGGATTGGTACTCTCTTTCGCTTATTTTCTCACCGGGAGGTGGAAAAAAATGGGAGTGATCAAACATGGCTCGGCGACAGGGGCTCCGCCAACTTCATCCCTTTCCGGAGAATCTGTGACTTCCCCTACCGTTAGTGCCTCAGCTGGTTCACCTGCCGCTTCCGGTTCTTCCCGGACCTGAGATTTCCTGTTGCCGGACCGTTTCTTCGCATGCGAATATTCGCTTCCACAGCATGCCGGACTTGAGATTTCCCGAATTGTTATAAATTTGTCACATGCTAATATCCATGACAGGTTACGGCCGTGCAGAATGTTCACTTGACAGCATGGTCTATACCATCGAGATCAAATCCCTCAACAGTAAACAGCTCGATACTTCGGTGAAGGTGCCGGTGCTTCTGAGGGAGAAGGAACTGGAAATCCGGAATATGCTCAATAAGGAACTTCTCCGCGGCAAAATTGAGCTCGGAATCTACCAGGAAGTGAAGGAAGGAGCTTCTGCCTATTCGATCAACCACCCGGTAGTAAAACAGTATATTGAGAAATTACGGGAGATATCCGGGGAGGCTGGCATGGAGCAGAGCGATAGGATACTCCAGATCGCAATGCGCCTGCCGGATGCCATGAAGTCACACAAGGAAGAGCTTGAGGAAGAGGACTGGAACCTTGTCAGGCAGGCTATTGGAAAGGCCCTTGCTGAACTGGTTTCCTTCCGGGAGCAGGAAGGCCGGGCCCTCGAAGAGGACATCAGCCTGAGGGTCCATTCTATTCTTGGCAAACTGGCCCAGGTCGAGCCTTTTGAAGAAGAAAGGATTGTCAGGATACGGAAAAGGATTGAAGCCGTACTGAGGGAACTTCAGAAAGAAGTTCAATCCGATCCCGGCCGCCTGGAACAGGAAATGATACTCCATCTGGAAAAAATGGATATTACAGAGGAGAAGGTCCGCCTGCGAAATCATTGCAAGTACTTCATGGAAACCCTGAAGGAAGGTTCCTCGGAAGGAAAGAAGCTGGGATTCATCACCCAGGAAATGGGGCGGGAGATCAACACCATAGGATCAAAGGCATCGGACTCGGATATTCAGCGCCTGGTCGTAGAAATGAAGGACGAACTCGAAAAGATCAAGGAGCAGATACTAAATGTCCTTTAAGTTGAATTATCCGTACCTGGTACTCCCTTGAAAGACCGAATGATGAAAGGTAAAGCCGTCATATTTTCAGCCCCTTCCGGGTCCGGCAAGACCACACTGGTGCAACATCTTCTTAAGTCTGACCTTAACCTGGAATTCTCGGTCTCGGCATGCAGCAGGGAACCGAGGCAGAACGAGGTACACGGGAAGGATTATTATTTTATCAGCGTGGAAGAGTTCAGGACGGGCATCGAGAACGGTGATTTTATCGAATGGGAAGAGGTCTACACGAACCACTTTTACGGAACCCTGAAAAGCGAGCTTGAAAGGATATGGGATGCCGGCAGGCACGTAATTTTTGATGTGGATGTCGTAGGAGGAAGCAACCTGAAACGGATATTCGGGGATGATGCACTTGCATTGTTTGTCCAGCCACCATCCCTGAAGGTCCTGGAGCAGAGACTCAGGGATCGCTCCACGGATCCGGACGATAAGATCAGGGCACGGATGGAAAAAGCCTCCCGGGAAATGGAATTTGCAGACAGGTTTGATGTTGTTATTGTGAACGACAGGCTGGAGGATTCACTGTCTGAAGCCGAAAAAATTGTGTCGGATTTCTTGTCAACCTGAAAATATATCATCCTTGATGAAAGCAGGATTATATTTCGGCAGTTTTAATCCCATCCATATCGGCCATATGGCAATTGCCAACTACATGGTCGAATACACGGATATGGACCAGCTATGGTTTGTGGTGAGTCCCCAGAATCCCTTCAAGGAAAGGAAAAATCTGCTGGCCGACCATCACCGACTGGAGATGGTCGAGCGTGCACTGGGTGATGACGAACACTTCAGGGTAACGGACGTGGAATTCAAGATGCCGGTTCCCTCCTACACCATCGACACCCTTGCCTGGCTTTCGGAAAAGCACCCCTCTTACAAGTTTGTGATCATCATGGGCAGCGACGGACTGCCCGCTTTCCCGAAATGGAAGAATGCCGATGAAATAAGGAAAAACTACCGGCGGTATGTATATCCCAGGCCCGGTTTCCCGGCAGAGGCTACCGAAAGTGATAATATGGAAATTGTGGACGCCCCCCTGATCGAAATCTCATCCAGTTTCATTCGGAAGGCTATCGCCGAAGGTAAAGATGTCAGGCATTTCCTGCCACCGACAGTATGGAAATACCTTGATGAGATGAATTTCTACCGTTAAGGATCACATATCCTGTTCTGATAAGCAGGTTTTAAGACAGTTTTAGGTCCCGGCCTGGACCAGGTAAAGATTTGTCCGGAATAACGGACAGGATGATCAGGCTTCCGCCACTTCGTAAATGATCTCCATGCCTCGTTTGACTGCTTCCTCGTTGACGGGGATGAGATGGTGGTAGCGGGCGGGCAGGGATTTTTTCAACCCTGCAAGGACATTCTCAAGCTTAACAACCGGTTTAACTTTGAGGTATCCTCCCAGCACGATCATGTTGAAGGTCCGCGTAGTGGACATTTTAGCAGCCTCGTCTGCGGCATCAATGCGAAAGATACTGATATCCTTCCTGGAAGGGTGGGTGGTAATGCCGTTCCCGTCGTAGATCAGGAGTCCCCCGGGCTTGACCTTGGATTCGAACTTGTCGACGGACTGCTGGTTAAGCAGGATAGCGGTATCGAATTCATTCAGGACGGGCGAACTTACCCCGTCATCGGAAAGGATTACCGTCACGTTTGCAGTACCTCCTCTCATCTCGGGACCATAGGATGGAAACCAGCTGACTTCCATGTCCTGCATGATCCCTGAGTACGCCAGGATCTTCCCCAGCGAGAGAACTCCCTGTCCCCCGAATCCCGCTACTATGATTTCTTCAGTCATGCGGTATAGTTCTATTTGGTCGGTCCCGCAACCGGTTTTAACTTTGCCAGCCGGGTCCATGAATAATCGTTCCTCATTTCACCAGTTCCCCGTCCACCTTGATATCGCCCAGGGGATAGAAGGGGAACATATTCTCTTCCATCCATTTGTTGGCCTTTACCGGGGTCATCTTCCAGCCGGAATTGCAGTTGGAAACGACCTCGACGAGAGACAATCCTTTCCTGAGGGACTGGTTCTCAAAGGCTTTCTTAATGGCCTTTTTAGTTTTTCTTACATTACCGGGTTTATGAACGGCCTGCCTCGTGATGTAATAGGTTCCCGGCAGCCTGGCAACCAGTTCGGAGATCTTAATGGGATTCCCCATGGTCTCGACTTTTCGTCCGTAGGGTGATGTGGATGTAATCATTCCCGGCAGGGTGGTGGGTGCCATCTGTCCCCCCGTCATCCCGTATATCCCGTTGTTAATGAAAATGATCGTTATATGCTCACCCCGGTTGCAGGCATGGATCGTTTCGTTTGTCCCGATAGCTGCCAGGTCACCATCTCCCTGGTAGGTAAATATATACTTGTCCGGCATGCACCGTTTTAATCCGGTAGCAACCGCAGGTGCCCTCCCGTGCGCAGCCTGCAGCCAGTCCACATCGATGAAATCATAAGCCAGGACGGAACATCCCACGGGTGCAATCCCGATAGTATCCTGCTGGATCCCGAGTTCCTCGACAACCTCGGCGATCAGGCGGTGGACCACCCCGTGGCCGCAGCCCGGACAATAGGACAGTTCCTTGTCGGTCATCAGGGGACTCTTCCGGTAAACCAGGTTTTCCGGCTTTATTATCTCCTTTTGAAGATCCTTTACTTCCATGCTTATTTCTTTACGATTTTTGTCTCGAGGGCATCCAGCACCTCGTTGGGCGAGTGGACCATTCCCCCGAAGCGGCCGTAATGCTCGACGGGGACCTTTCCGTTCACGGCAAGACGGACATCTTCTATCATCTGCCCGGTGTTCATCTCAACTGATAGTATGCCCTTAACCTTTTCAGCCATCTCCATCAGTTTCCCGGAAGGGAAAGGATACAGGGTAATGGGCCTGAGGAGGCCGACTTTAATCCCCTTATCGCGGGCAATCTGTACCGTTTTCTGGCAGATCCTGGCACTTGAGCCGTAGGCAACCATCAGGTACTCAGCGTCTTCACAGGAAAATTCCTCAAACCGTACCTCGGATTGCATTTTTTTGTATTTCTCCTGGAGCTTGATATTATGCTGCTCCTGCATATCGGATTCAAGGTTCAGGGAAGTGATGATATTCCTCTCACGGTCATCCGTTTTACCGGTTGCCACCCAGGATTGGTCAAATTCAGTAGCCCGGGCTACCTGTTCAAACAGTTCCACCTTCTCCATCATCTGCCCGATGAGCCCGTCTGTGAGTAGCATGACGGGATTCCGGTATTTGAAGGCCAGTTCGAATCCGAGTTTTACGAAATCAGCCATTTCCTGGACTGAGGCTGGTGCGAGCACAAGAAGGTGGTAGTCACCGTGTCCGCCTCCCTTTGTGGCCTGGAAATAATCTGCCTGGGAAGGCTGGATGGTACCGAGTCCGGGTCCCCCGCGAACAACATTTGCAACGACACATGGTAGTTCCGCCCCGGCAATATAGGAAAGTCCCTCCTGGTAAAGGGATATTCCCGGGCTTGAAGAAGTTGTAATAACCCTTCGTCCTGCCGAAGCAGCGCCGTATACCATATTAATGGCCCCGAGCTCGCTCTCTGCCTGCAGGACCACCATACCGGTGCGCTCCTCGGGTTTCTCCAGGGTAAGGTACTCGAGCACCTCCGACTGGGGGGTAATGGGATATCCGAAATAGGCGTCTGCTCCTGCCCTGATTGCGGCTTCGGCAATCGCTTCATTTCCCTTCATCAATCGAAGTTCCTTCTTCATCCAGTGTTTAAATAAGATACTTATACTTCAACTTTCATCCGGTATACCGAGATCACCCCGTCGGGGCAGACAATAGCGCAATTGTTACATCCTGTGCACTCCTCCGGATCTTCCATATAGGCAAAATGATAACCTTTCCCGTTCACTTTTCTCTCCATTCGAATAACGCTGGTAGGACATGCCTCTATGCAGAGTTCACAGCCTTTGCAACGTTCAACATCAACAACAATTGCTCCCCGTTGCTTAGCCATATGAGATAAATTTTCGTAGCATTAAACCAATCAAAAATAATAATTCTTATTAACTCTTGGTCTTGACGCCGACATGATTATTGTCAGTTAGCATGGTGTTATGGAACAGGATGGTCCTTCCGGAATTTCTGTAACCGTTTCTCCAGCAGGGACATATGGTCAAGCTGCACCTGCGAGACGCAGGCGCGCAGTCCTTCCATTCTTTCGCTTCCGGTAATTTCAAGGCTTATGGCGGAGATCCCGTAATAAAGCAACTCCCTGAGCAATTCTGCACCGCTGAATCCCGGGTAGCTGAAGGTAAAATAGAATCCGTCGGCAAGTTCCCGGTCGATGTCCCTGTCATAGACAATGCTGAAACCGTTATCCAGGAACAGCTTCTTCATGATCCCTGCGCGTTCACCGTACTCCCTTACCTGGTCCACGATATTGAACTGTCCCTCGTTTGCGGCTTTCAGGATGGCAGCCACGGCATACTGGGCCGAGTGGCTGGTGCCGGCAGAAAGGGCATAAATGGCCCCGTAGATCATGGAATGCCCGAATTTGTCCGAGGTATAGTATCTCAGCAGGTCCGGGTACTGCCGGTTAAACAGTTTATCTGACATTACCATCATTCCGATCCTCTGTCCCGCGTAACTGAATGTCTTGGAACAGGAGATCAGCAGGAGGTAGTTCTCCGTATACCGGGCCACCGTACTCTGGAAGGGGGGTTTACCGGGTTCAGATACATCCTTCCGGAAATCCATCCCGAAATAGGCCAGATCTTCAATGACAACCACATCATACTCATCTGCCAGTTCAGCAATGGTCATCAGTTCCTCTTCTGTAAAGCAGATCCAGGACGGGTTGTTCGGATTAGAGTACAGGATGGTGGATACGAGTCCCGAGTCAAGATACTCCCTCATTTTGGGTCCCAGTTTGGGTCCCCTGTAATTATAAACATCAAACGTCCGGTAACTGTGCCCGAGTACGATGCATTGCTGTTTCTGGACAGGGAACCCGGGATCCAGGAAGAGCGTACCCTCCCGGTTATGGGCATTGCGGTTGGCTACCAGGAAGGCGGCCATGCTACCCTGCATGCTTCCGACGGTCGGGATGCAGGATTCCGGCGATACATCCAGGTCCAGGAACAGCTTCACGAAGCGGGAGATCTCGCCTTTTAGTTCAGGGATCCCCTCGATATTGGCGTATTTCGAGGCCACTCCCTTTTTCAGGGCTTTGATCTCCGCCTCTGTCCCAAGATCCGAAGGCTTGAGGCCGGGCACACCCATTTCCATCCGGATAAATTTCTCGCCGCTGACCTGTTCAATGCCGTTGACAAGTTTTACGATCTCACGGATCTTGGCCTCCCCCAGGTTGCAGATCCCAAGCTCGTTTATCTTTGAATCGACGATGTTGGGATCGATCGGTGTTTTCTTATTCATTTCGGGAATAAAGGTTTTAGTTGGTTTTAATTAGTTCTGGTTAGTTTTTTTGGTTTTTTCAAGTTCCTACCGTTCGTCATGGGATTTGCTAGCATATCAGGCGGATGCGTGCATCCACGGCAATGACATTCCTGCCCGATCCCACCAGGGGATTCAGGTCAAGTTCCTCGATCTCGGGTGCTGTTGACACAAGCTGTGACAGCCTCAGTAATACATCGGCGTATGCCTCCTCGCTGATCCCTTCTTTCCCACGAATGCCTTTGATAATGGGATATGCCTTCAGCTCAGCTATCATCCTTATTGCTTCACCAGGTACCAGTGGAGCGAGTCCAGCCCTGACATCTTTCAGCGCTTCCACGAAGATCCCTCCCATTCCGCACAGGATGAGGTGGCCGAACCCGGTTTCCCTCTTGGCACCTGCAAACAGTTCGGTACCGGAGAGCATCGGTTGTATCAGTAGGGCTTTGCAGCCCTTTATCTTCATCATCCTTTCAAATTCTTCCGAGACCCGGGCGGGCGATTCGACATCCAGGACCACACCCCCTACATCGGATTTATGCACGGGACCAACAACCTTCATGACAACCGGGAATCCCATTTCCTCGGCCCTGATAACGGCATCCGCCTTTGTCTCAGCCACGGCTTCCGGAACGCGCGGTATCCCGGCTGCATCCAACAGTTCCTGCACCCGCTCCGGCGGCAGGTAGGCATTCACTCCCTCTGCCCCGTTGTTTCCCGGTTTTCTTCCACCCCTGATCTGTCTGGGTTTCCGGTTTCCGGGACTCACCCCTTTGCAATCCCCAATGGCTTCCATTATCACTTCCCTGACCCTTTTTGCGTCTATCAGGATCTTTTCTTTGACGGGTGGCGGGGGACCGGGAGCACTGAGGACCTTTGAAAGGGCCCTGCCCAGTTTTACCTCGTCGGGGAAATTCACCCTGCCGAAGGAGAGAAACTCCCGGATCTCCTCTTCTGCGTTCAGGATCGAAGGCAGCACAGGATAGATGGGCTTACGGCAGGTATTCATCTTTTCGTGCAGGGTACGGTATACATCGTTCACCTTAAATAGCCCGGGAGTCCCGAATATCACGATCATCCCGTCGATCTCATCAAAATACCGGTCGCAGTAATCGATTGCCTGCCCGAGCTGTTCCGCAGTCCCCGTTGCCAGAATATCGATAGGATTTGCCACCGATGAACCGGGACTCAGAAACTCAAGCAGTTCCTGTGCCTTCGGATGTTCTATAGGAGGCACCTCCAGTCCCCCTTCAGAGAGCACATCCGTCAGCATTACCGCAGGTCCCCCTGCATGTGTAATGATCGCCATACGCTTGCCTTCCGGTCTTCTGTGCCTGAACACGGAGGCTACAGCGACCAGCTCCTCCCTGCTGCTGCAGCGGACGATGCCGGCTTTTCTTAACAGTGTATCTACCGCGAGATCCGGGCTGGCAAGTGCGCCTGTATGGGAAGAGGCTGCCCGGCTGCCGGCCTCGGTGGTCCCGGATTTGATGGCGGCAATCCTGCAGCCCTTACGCACCAGTGAGGAAGCATGCCTGAGAAGGAGTGCCGGTTGTTCGATCGTTTCAATATACAACAGTATGACCCTGGAGCTGGTTTTCTCGTCAAAAGTTTCGTCAAGATGCTTCAGTACATCTTCCACACCGATCTGGGAGCTGTTCCCAACGGAATACACAGATGAAAAAGTGAGCCCGTTCGAAATACCTGCTTCCATTATGAATACTGCCGTTGCACCTGAACCCGAGATAAAATCACAGCCCTGTGGATCGGAAACCGGCACGGGACTGGTAAAAACCCCACTGTACTCCGGGTTGATTACCCCGATGCAATTGGGACCGATCATTGAGCCGCCGACGGATTCCACAATGGCCGCCATATGCATTTCCATTGCCTTCCCTTCAGCGCTTTCCTCGCCGAATCCTGCAGAAAGCACTATGAATCCCCGGGTTTCCTTCAGGCGGACAAGCGTCTCCACCGCATCCGGGCAGTACCGGGCTGCAATGGCAAGAATCGCAAGATCGGTCTGGGGAATCGAGTCCAAATCAGGGTAGCTTTTAACTCCCTGAACGCTTTCCTCCTTCGGATTAACAACATAAAGTTCACCCGGAAAATTCCCTTCCAGCAAGTTCTGAAGGACCTTTCCTCCGGGTTTCTGAAGGCTGTTGGAACCACCGATTACGGCAATACTTTGTGGTTGGGTAAGTTCTTTTGCAAGCATGGACTCGAGTAAGGTAAGAGACAAAATTAGAAAAATAGCGCTTCATCAGCGCTGATAATTATCATTTGTTAAAGAACAGATGGGGCCCTGGCAAACCTCCGGCACCTTCCGTAAGATCAGTTATTTTAGGTCCTGGTGGGGATATTTAATTTTCAACGATTATTTTTGCCATCGTGAAAAACCGAAGTATCATTCTCTTCCTGGCCCTTTTTTACACTGTGGCTGCCTATCCTCAGGATATCTCCAGGGTCTTCCGTGATATCGTCATACGGATCGACACCAATGCATTTTCCATGGCCAGGGACCAGGTCACTTACCAGGGTATACACCACCTGGCGTTCCGCTTCACTGACCAGAACCCGGTTTGTGAGATTAACCTTTATGCCGCCAAGGGGCGTAGCCTTGAAGGATTGAACCTGCTTCCCTCAGGCGACTTTTGAAATCATCGACTCCCTGCTGCTGATCAATGCGGAAACGGCCCGCTTCAAGATCCGGTTCGGAAACGACTGGATCGAAGGAGAACATCTGAATTACAGGATAAGCAAGACATTCAACCAGAAGCCAGGGCATTGAGATCCAGATGGAAAGCAGCCGCCTGCTCAGGATGCAGAAAACCTACCGCCTGGAATCACAGGAAGAGCCCGGGGGCAGCCTGATAGGGGAGATCTTTACGAAAAGTTCACTTGCGAACAACCGGGTATTATGCATCCTGAGGGTTTATAACTATCACCGTAAACCGGACGGATACCCTTACATCAAGGATGGTGATGTAGCCAGGAGAAATCGTTGACATGAAGATCGAGGGCATCGGCCTGCACAAGGCCAACTTCACTTTCGAGGAACTTGAAGACGTTACTTCATCCTGGTTATCCTGGGCAACCTTTATCCCACTACCAAGGATGTCAAGCTGACATTCCCCCTGTATTTCGGCGGG
>CBFDEE010000022.1:0-14026 GCA_965603745.1 uncultured Bacteroides sp.
AGCAGGTGCTGAAGACCATCAGTGTCGATTTTGAGAATCTGTATGTCGGGGGACACGAACTGCTTGAATATATTAACGGGTATAGAGGCCTGGTTTTTATTGATACGATGAAGACAGAAAAGAGGATTCCTGGACGTGTCCATGTGTTTAACGTGGATAACTACCGGGAAACCCTCCATCTGTCCTGCCGGCATGATGTATCCTTCCATATGACACTGGAAATAGGAAAAACCCTGGGTTTCGATATACCGGACAAGATTCTCATTTTAGGCATCGAGATACTGGAAGACATGGAATTCGGATCCGCGCTGAGCACTGATCTTAAATATCACTACCCGGAAATCCTGGCACAGGTCAGGAACCATGTGGAAAAATTCAGCAGAAGTACTTTAATCAGAACATCAATATGAAAAGATTTAACTCAAAGGGCATGTGGAATATACCAAGCACCAAGAAAAAAAAGAAAAAAGGGCAGGCAGATATTGATGAGGATATGGTTATAAAGGATTGTTATTGCCCGAACGGGCATAACCTGATCAATCCTAAAGTCAATGTCAGGGGTTATGACGGCATCCTGATAAAGGTTAAAAAAGGCAAGGATGAAGGCCTTATTGCCCTGAGCCCGATCTGCGGAGACAAATCGAAATACACAATTGATATTGAACTTTCCGAAGGAGAGATCATAGAGCTGCTATGTCCGGAATGCGATGTTCCCCTGCCAGTCTATGCACCGTGTGACTGCGGTGCGGACATGATCACCCTGTTCTGCGACAAACAAGGGAATTTCTGCAACTGTATCGGGATCTGCAACCGTGTAGGCTGCAGCCACGCAGAAATCAAGAGGGGATCCGATCTTTTTAACATCTACCGGAGAAAAGGGGAAATCCGAGGGACACAGGGATACTTATAATGGATAGCTCGCTCCCGGGAATAATCATAACCGGCGCATCTGGATTCATCGGCAGGCATTTTGTTGAACACAATGCCCAGCGTTTCCGTATGTTTTGCCTTGCACGGCGCTCCCAGAGGGAATCCGGCATACCGAAGCACGAAAACATCCGGTGGACCCAGGTCGACATCGGCGATTTCTCCAACCTTCAGGATGTCGTTGAAAGCATCAACCAGTACGGTGGTGCCGATTATATCCTGCACCTGGCGGGCTACTACGACTTTACCATGTTCGACCATCCGCAGTATGAACACACCAATGTGGTCGGTACCCGGAACGTTCTGAAACTTGCCCAATACCTGAATATAAAGCGTTTCATATTCGCCAGTTCCCTTGCTGCCTGCAAATTCACTTCCAGTATCGAGCATGTCCTCGATGAGCAGAGTCCCCCGGACGCAACCTACCCCTATGCCAGGAGCAAACGAAAAGCAGAAGAAATGATCCGCAACTATTCCACTCTATTCCCATGCACAATCCTCAGGTTTGCTGCCGTGTACAGCGACTGGTGCGAATACCCTCCCCTCTTCGTGTTTCTCTCCACATGGCTTTCGGACAAATGGAACGCAAGAATACTCGGAGGCCGGGGGGAATCCAGCATCACCTACATACACATCGCGGACCTGATCAAAATGATCCAGGCCATTCTGGACAAGTCGGATAACCTTCCACAGCTTGCCACCTATGTCGCAAGTCCGAGCGGAACCGTCTCCCACAATGAGCTTTATGAGGCAGCGACAAAATATTTTTACGGCCGCCCCAGGAAAGCCATCCGCGTTCCGAAGATCATGGCACTCCCAGGAGTAATCGCACGTACCGCCCTGGGAAACCTGCTCGGGGAAAAGCCTTTTGAGCGCCCGTGGATGATGAAGTACATTGACAAAAAACTGGTGGTCGATGCACACTCGACAAATAAAAACCTGTCCTGGAAAACCTCTGCCCGGAACGATATCCTGAGGCGCCTGCTGTTCATGATCGAGAACATGAAGAACCATTACGTTGACTGGACCGTCAAGAATGAGACGGCTATGAACAGGATAACAACAAGGTTTAACATCCGGGCATACGAGGTCATGATGAGGCATCGTGATTTTATCATCAACAAGATGGTCAATCATGTATACAGGGGACCGAACCATGAGGATTACTCGCATTACAGGGATATGGACAAACTGGTCCTGAAATGGTACCTCACCATGCTTTACCAGCTGATCGCCACCAGCATCAAGGTCGGTGACCGCATTCTGATCCGGAAGTATATTCAGGCCATTGCACTGAGACGGTTCAAGACCGGATTCCCTGCCAGCGAGGTGGTAAAGTTCCTTATCGATTTTGAGAAAATAATGCTTTCTGAACTGCTTATCGATCCGGAGGCCCAGAAGACCAGGGAACAGCTATTCACAGCCGTGAACATAGCCATTCAGCTGAGCATCGACGAAATCGAAGAATCCTTTGAACTGTTCGAAACCGACAGTGCAGGCATCGTTCAACTGCCGGAACTGCTGCCTTCTTTGCAAAACGTAGGCAACCTGAAAGAGGTGATCACAGACCTGGAGGACACATTTTTTGATTCGCTGGAATCAGATCTGAGCAGGGACCTTGAGTTCATCCACGAGCAGATCCAGCAGTCAGAACAGGATATTTAAATAACAGAACAGGACCTACCATCATTCCCCGGCACCAGTTTCCCCTGCCACCGGAAGCCTTCGGTAAAACCAGATAAGGATCAGTCCCATGACAAAGTCCAGTATCCCGGAAACGAGTACCATCCAGACCATCTCCGCAAGCAGTGCATAGGAGAGTAAAAACAGGGTGGCCGTGAATTTGGCGAAAATAGAGAACCTGATAAGGATCCTGTTCCTGTAAGGATCCATTGCAGCAGGTACATATGCGCCGCACATTACGATATGGAATACCCCTCCCTGGACTTTGAAAAACAAGCCCTGGTACCCTTCATACCCGAAGAAAGTGAAATACTCAAACGGCATGATGATCAGTCCAAGTCCCACACAAAATGAATGAAGCGCCACAAGGGCCAGGAAAATCCTCAGAAGTTTATACAGTCCGGATCCCATATTAATTAGGTTTTGATTCATTCATACTAAAGTTAAGATGAATATGCATATCCACACCATTACGGCATTAACAATCTCTTGTTGATAAATAATTCAGTCTGTTTTTTGTTCCGAACTGAACAAAAAACTCTTTGTGGCAGCAGGCTCCCGTTTGTCTGCACTGACTGTCAGGTTATACAGCAGCGCAGGCCATTGACGGAGTCCCTAATTTGTACTGTGTCTAAATAATTTAAAGGTTTTGTATTTTGAACAAAAAGCATTTTTTTTGTGCTCGGATTTTTTTAATTTCGTTCCTTAATGTGAATTACATGATATGTATTTGCATTTTGTTGTTACAAACATAACATTACCATAACATCATATGACAATTCAGAATCGCATTAACCGCCTGCTCAGCTACAAGCATCTTCTGAACAGATTCAAGTCCCTCGGCCTTGTCAGGGTCTTCTCGGACAATATCGCAGATCCTTTAGGAGTCTCCGCATCACTGGTCAGGAAGGACTTCGGACTGTTTGGCATATCGGGAAGCCAGAAGGGGGGATACGGCATCGATGATGTCCTTGAAAAGATCAACGAGATCCTTGGCAGCAATGAGGTTCAGCGGGTGATCGTTGTAGGAGTCGGAAGGATCGGGGAAGCGCTTATGTCCTACAACGGATTTCACAAGGACGGGATAAAGATCGTGGCCGGTTTCGACATTGACCTAAAGAAGATCAGGAAGAACGGTGATGTTCCGATAAAACCCATCGAGGAAATGGATGAATTTATCAGGGAGAATAATATCAGCGTCGCCATCATGACCGTCCCCGATATCGCCGCCCAGCAGACACTGGAAACACTGAAGCGTGCTGACATCAAGGGGATACTGAATTTCACGCCGGTGAAGTTCAAGAGCACGGAAGAGATCACCATTAATAATTTCAACATCGAAAATGAACTTGTGAACCTCATCTACTTTGTCAACAAGTACAAAAAGAACGGTAAGGAAGTCAAAAAAGATAAGCAATAATATACAAGCCGCTTTACATGAAAACGACAATTAGCAAAATCATTAAGACCTATAAGGGTGACCGGTCCCGCCTTATGGATGTCCTCCTTGATATCCAGGCTGAACTGGGATATATACCCGATGACTTCAACCAGCTTATAGCTGATGAATTGTCAATCTCCAGGGCAGAACTTGAGGAAACCATCAGCTTCTACCATTTTCTCAGCCAGAAACCGCTGGGAAAATATACGGTATACCTGAATAACAGTGTCACGGCCAAGATGATGCTGCGGTCAGACGTAAAAAAAGCCTTCGAAGAGCAATCGGGCATCACATTCGGGAATGTTTCGGCAGACGGTCTGATCGGTTTGTTCGAAACATCCTGTATCGGAATGAGTGACCAGGAACCTGCAGCAATTATTAACGGTGCCGTGTTCACGAACCTGACCCCATTCAGGGTAAAGGAGATCATCAGCGATATGCGCCATGGCAAACAGGTCGAGGATATACACAAACAGAACTTCGGGGGCGGCAATAACAGCTCCGAACTTGTCAGGTCCGTCGTACAAAATAACATCAGGAGGACGGGCCCGGTCCTCAGGGATCCGTACGAGCCGGGAGAGGGAATCAAAAAAGCGCTGGACATGGAGCCCGGAGAAGTGATCCGGGAAGTAAAGGACTCAAATCTTCGGGGACGCGGAGGTGCGGGGTTCCCGACGGGACTGAAATGGGAGTTCTGCTCGAAGGCAAAGGGCAGGGATAAATATATCTTCTGCAATGCGGACGAGGGAGAGCCTGGTACATTCAAGGACAGGGTTATCCTGACCGAGATGCCTAAAATGGTATTCGAAGGAATGGCTATTGCAGGGTATGCCGTGGGTGCGAGCTACGGCATCCTGTACATCCGCTGGGAATATAAATACCTGAAAGAATTCCTGGAACATAACCTGGATGAACTCAGGAAATCCAGTCTGCTGGGTAAGAACATTGCAGGCAGGGAGGGATTTGATTTTGACATCCGCATCCAGTTCGGGGCCGGGGCCTATGTCTGCGGCGAGGAAAGCGCCCTCCTGGAATCCGCTGAAGGAAAGCGTGGAGAACCGCGCGACCGGCCGCCGTTCCCGGTGGAAAAGGGATACCTGGACAAGCCGACCATCATTAATAATGTGGAAACCCTGGCCAAGGTTGTCAAGATCATAAAGAAGGGAAATGCATGGTTCAGGGAACTGGGCACACCGGAATCATCCGGCACAAAACTGCTCAGCATTTCGGGCGACTGCAGGTTCCCGGGCGTTTACGAGATTCAGTGGGGTCATTCAATCTATGACATACTTCAGATGGTTGGTGCGACGGAAACACAGGCTGTTCAGGTCGGCGGACCGTCCGGGATCCTTATAGGTCCCAACCAGCTGCTAAGGAAACTCGGTTATGAAGACCTGGGTACGGGAGGCTCCCTGATCATCTTTCATGAGTCGAGGGACCTGATCCGAGAGGTCGTAATGAATTTCACCGATTTCTTTATCGAGGAATCCTGCGGTTCCTGCTCTACCTGCCGGAATACACCGGTATTACTGAAACAGAAGCTTCAGAAGATCCTGGACGGGCATGGCGTTGTACAGGACATCGATGACCTGCTCGAATGGAGCAAGATCCTTAAGTTCAGCAGGTGCGGACTGGGACACACAGCTGCCAACCCGATCGTGACAAGCATTCAGAATTTCAGGCACCTGTACGAGAAGCTCGTGCAGCGTGACCGTGAATTTGACACGGGCTTCAGCCTGTCCGAATCCGTAAGGGAATCCTGTGAAGCTGCAAACCGCTTGCCCATATTGTAAAACCAAAAAATCCATTCACCATATGTCCAAGAAAATCAATTTTGTAATCGACGGCAGGGAATGCCAGGCTGAAGACGGGAAGTACCTCGTCGAAGCAGCCAGGGATAACGGGATTTACATACCGACCCTGTGTAATTTTGAGGGACTGAAACCAAAGGGATCCTGCCGTATCTGCACCGTTAAGATCAACGGGCGGCTTACCACGGCATGTACGTCACCTGTACATGAAGGGATGAAAATCGAGAACAACACCGAAGAACTTAACGAAGTCCGTAAAGAAATCATTGAACTGCTGTTCGTATCGGGAAACCATTTCTGCCCGGCCTGTGAAAAGAGCGGTAATTGTGAGCTTCAGGCCCTGGCCTATCGCTTTAAGATAATGGCGCCCCGCTTTCCCTTTATCTTCCCCCAGAAGGAGGTCGATGCATCCTATCCACAGATCATCAAGGAACAGAACCGATGCATCCTGTGTAAAAGGTGCATACGAGGGATAAAGGATGAAAATGGAAACAGCTATTTCGCATACAGGAACCGGGGAAAAGATTCACTTGTAGTTGCCGACCGGAAACTTATGGCAGAAATGAGCCCGGAAAAAGCAAAGGAGGCCATGGATATCTGCCCCGTCGGTTCCATCCTGGTCCGTGAGAAGGGATGGGACGAACCGATCGGCACCCGCAAGTATGACAAGACCCCGATCGGCAGTGAGATTGAAAAATAGTAAAAAGCAAACAGGAGATTAAAATAATGAGTAAACCAGTAATAGCTACCACATCACTGGCAGGTTGTTTCGGATGCCATATGTCAATCCTCGACATTGACGAAAAGATCCTGCCGCTCATAGAGCTTGTTGAATTCAACAAATCACCGGTGAATGACATCAAGGAATTCACAAAACAATGTGACATCGGACTCATCGAGGGCGGATGCGGCAATTCAGAGAATGTTCATGTACTGAAGGACTTCAGGAAGCATTGCAACATCCTGGTGTCCATTGGGGAATGTGCCATTATGGGGGGACTCCCGGCCATGCGGAACGGTATACCCATCAAGGAGTGCCTCCGTGAGGCATACCTGACCGGGCCGTCCACCACGGCAAATACCGGCCATATCATTCCGAACGACCCGGAATTGCCCTGCCTGCTTGACAGGGTGTATCCCTGCCAGGAAATCGTGAAGATTGACTATTACCTGCCCGGTTGTCCCCCGAGGGCTGACCTGATCTGGGAAACCCTGGTTTCGCTGATCATGGGAAAACCGGCCGAGCTGCCATATGAAGTGATTAAATTCGATTAAAACAAGGATACAATGGGACGCAAAATAACGATAGACCCGGTTACCCGGGTCGAGGGACACGGAAAGGTAACCATTCACCTGGATGATGACGGAAATGTAGCACAGTCCAGGTTACACATTGTGGAATTCAGGGGATTTGAGCGTTTTGTACAGGGAAGGCCCTACTGGGAAATGCCCGTACTGGTACAGCGGCTCTGCGGGATATGCCCTGTTTCACACCACCTGGCAGCGGCCAAGGCACTGGATGTGATCGTCGGAGCCGGTACAGGTGACGGACTTACCCCGACGGGGGAAAAGATGAGGCGCCTGATGCATTACGGACAGATTTTCCAGTCGCATTCATTGCATTTCTTCCACCTTTCAGCACCCGATATGGTGTTCGGCATTGACGGTGACCCGGCAACCCGGAATATCATCGGGATCGCCCTTACGGACCAGGACCTGGCCGTCCAGGGAGTGATGATGAGGAAATTCGGACAGGAGATCATCAGCGCTACGGCAGGAAAAAAAATACACGGTACCGGGGCAATTCCCGGGGGCATTAATAAACACCTCAGCATAGAGGAAAGAGACAGCTTCCTGAAAGGAGCCGATCCTCTGAACGTGGACAAGATGATCGACTGGTCAAAAGCCGCGGTGGACTGGTTCAAGGATTACCACAGGAAGAACAAGGATTTCATAGACAATTACTCGGTATTCCCGTCCAATCACCTCAGCCTGGTAAGAAAAGACGGGGCCATGGACCTTTACCATGGCGTGCTTCGTGCCGTTGACCCGGAAGGCAATAAGATACTGCACGACGTGGACCCCCAGAACTACCTGGATTACATCGACGAGGAGGTCCGGTCCTGGAGCTATATGAAATTCCCCTATCTCAAGGAATTCGGCAAATCCGAGGGATGGTATACCGTTGGCCCCCTGGCAAGGCTGAATACCGCAGAATTCATACCGACGCCGCTTGCACAGAAGGAATTCGAGGAGTATACGGCCTATACCAACGGAAAGCCCAATAACATGTCGATGCATATGCACTGGGCAAGGCTGATCGAGATCCTCCACTCGGCTGAGATGATGAAGGAACTTCTGAATGATCCGGATATCGTCAAGGGAGAACTTGTCACCAAGGGCAAGAAGCGGAACCAGGGCGTGGGACTGATTGAAGCTCCGCGCGGGACCCTCTTCCACCATTATGAGATCAACGGCAAGGACCAGGTCATCATGGCGAACCTGATCGTTTCGACCACCAATAACAACCAGCCGATGAACGAAGCGGTAAATTTCATTGCGAAAAACTATATGACCGGACAGGACGAGATCAGCGAACCCATGATGAACGCCGTCGAGGTAGGCATCAGGGCCTACGATCCATGCCTGAGCTGTGCCACCCATGCATTCGGACAGATGCCGCTGGAAGTAAGCCTCTTTAACTCAAGGGAGGAACTGATCGACCGAAAACTGAGGGGCTAAAGTTGCCGTACGGAAAAAGCATACTCATCTACGCCTACGGGAATCCCGGCCGCCAGGACGACAGCCTGGGCAACCGGCTGGTGGATGAGTTGGAACCATGGATCACAGAGAACGGATACGGTAATGTTGCGGTGGACAGCAATTTCCAGCTGAACATCGAGGATGCGGATAATATCCGCGAGAAAGACGTGGTGGTCTTTGTCGATGCCTCCGTTGAAGATATCGATGACTTCCATTTCGGCACCGTCGAACCCTCGGAAGGCCGGTCGGAATTCACCATGCATGCAGCTTCCCCGGCCTATATCCTGGCCCTCTGCATCAAACTCTACAACAAACACCCCGAAACCTACCTCCTGCAGATCAGGGGCTACGAATGGGAATTCATGGAAGGGCTGTCCGATAAGGCGGCCCGGAACCTCGAGTCCGCCCTCTCCTTCCTTAAGGAAAAAATCATATCGGGCAATTTCCGACCCTGAAGTCCTTTTTTCCTCCGGAGACTTGAATATTAAGCGATTTTTGGCTTATTTTGCAGTCCAAAATCAAACACCCCTTAACATAACGAGATACAGGGAGTTCCCTGTACAGTATTTCAAATTGGGACGCCAATGCCGACAGTCAAGACAAAAAACAAGATAATATCCGTGATAAGTACGAGACACCTGACCGATTCCACCTATGTCGTGAGGATGGAGCGGGATGGATGAGGACTACCTGGAAAATAATCAGGCCGAACCCGATGCCGATTATTACCTTTGCGGTAACAGCAACATGATCCACGACGTCTATGATATCCTGAAGGAAAAGGGAGTGGATGCCGGACGCATACACGCGGAAGTATATTTTTAGGAGGAAACCATGAAGTACCACCTTGTTACCCTGGGTTGCCAGATGAACAAATCGGACAGTGAGCGGACGAGGACCGTTATCGAGGGACTCGGCTATCGGTGGACCGATAAGGAGGAAGAAGCCGGTTTGCTGGGCATCCTCGCATGTTCTGTCAGGCAGAAGTCCATCGACAAGGTATATTCAAGGATCAGCAGGTGGAACCACTGGAAAAAGGACCGTAACCTCCTCACATTTGTATCGGGCTGCATCCTCCCCGCTGACGGGGAGAAATTCCTGAAATTATTCGACCTGGTATTCACGATGGACCAGTTGCCCGACCTTCATTCAATGATCCGGCAATACGGGGTAGTCACCCCGGTATCACTGAAATCACCCGGAGAAACCGGCGAAACGGAAATCATTTCTGAAGATATTACACCTGAAACGCATGACACAGGCCTCAGCGCCACTGCTGCTGAGATCAACCTTGATCCCCTGAAAATCATGCAAGACCCTGAGCCTGGAATGCCCGGGACGGTCCCGTTCAGGCCCGGCTTCCTGGATCCGAAGAAGGATCCCCTGGAAATCAAACGATTCTGGAAGCTCAGTCCCCATTACACTTCCGATTTTGAAGCCTTTATTCCCATCCAGAACGGCTGTGACAAGTTCTGTACCTTCTGTGCAGTCCCCTATACCCGCGGAAGGGAAGTATCCCGGCCATCCTCAGAGATCCTTGAGGAACTGAAGGACCTGGTTCGGAAAGGGTACAAATCCATCACCCTGCTCGGACAGAACGTAAATTCTTACGGACATGACAGGCGGGGCGATGAGATCCCCTTCCATGAACTGCTGGGAGAGATTGGAGAATTCGGGAGGGACTCCGGTAAGGAGTTTTGGGTGTATTTCACCTCGCCCCACCCGAAGGACATGTCAAACGAGGTCATAGACGCAATTGCAAAGTATGACTGCCTGGCCAGGCAGATACACCTGCCGGTACAGTCCGGCGATGACAGGGTGCTGATGCGTATGAACCGCAATCATAACATGGATCGCTACAGGGAGGTGGTCCGGTACATCCGGGAAAGGCTTCCGGAGGCAACCCTCTTCACCGACATCATCGTCGGATTTACCGGGGAAAACGATGAGCAGTTTGAGAATACCCGGCTGATCATGGAGGAGTTCAGATTCAACATGGCCTACATCGCGATGTATTCCCCCAGGCCCGGGGCCACCAGCAGCCGATGGGAGGACGACATCCCGGGGGATGTAAAGAAACAGCGGCTGCAGGTACTGACCGATGAACTGGTCAGGCATAACCGTGTGTATAACCGCAAACTGCTAGGAAGCAAGATCCGGGTACTGGTTGTCGGAGAAGACAGGAAGAAGGGGTACCTGAAGGCCATGACCGAGGGCAGGCTGATCGTACGTTTTCCGTCGGGGGACAAATCGCTGATCGGGCAGTTCACCGATGTACAGATCAGTTCCGCCGCGGATTTCTCCCTGGAAGGGGAAAACCTGGCAATCATAGAGGAACTCAATGAATCATGAGCCGGAAAATCGCATTTAAAACGCTTGGCTGCAGGCTCAACCAGTTCGAAACCGATTCCCTGGCATCCGAATTCCATGGTGCCGGGTACCAGCTGGTTGATTTTGAAGAAAAAGCGGATGTCTACGTGGTAAACACATGTACCGTAACGAACCAGAGCGATAAGAAGTCACGCAACATTATAAATCAGGCCGCCCGGAAGCCGGGGGACTCCCTCCTCGTTGTAACCGGCTGCATGGTGAACAGCCAGAAAGAGGCACTGGAAAACCAGGATACCAGCACCTACTTCGTCGAAAACAACAGGAAGACATCCATTTTCCCCATGGTGGATGCTCATTTCAAGGGAGAGATCCTCCATCCTAACAGCCTGGATCCCGATGTATTCGGTTTTAAACCGGCCGATACCACCTTTCATACACGCAGCCTGATCAAGATCCAGGACGGATGCGATAATTACTGCACCTTCTGCATCGTACCTTTTGTACGCGGACGGGCCATCAGCCGGCCCTTTGAAGAGATCCGCGAAAATATCCGGAAGGTTCTGGATTACGGGTTCCGGGAGATCGTCCTCACCGGGGTTAATATCGGGCGGTACAAGCACGAAGGCATCAACTTCGAATCACTGGTTGAAAAGATCCTGGATATGCCGGGCGACTTCCGTGTAAGGATCTCATCGATTGAACCGGATGGTTATGGAGACCGCTTCATTGAACTGTTCGGGCATCCCAAACTGATGCCCCACCTGCACCTCTGCCTGCAGAGCGGTTCAGATGCCATCCTGTTGCGAATGAGGAGGATGTATACGCTGTCCGGGTTCAGGGCCATCGTCGACAAGATCCGGAATACCCATGAGGACTTCAACCTTACTACCGATATAATTGTGGGCTTCCCCGGGGAAAGCGAAGAGGATTTCGAAGCCACCTGCTATGCCGTAAAGGAAATGGGATTCAGCCACATCCATACATTCAAGTACTCAAGGCGCAAAGGCACCCGGGCAGAACGCATGCCCGGCCAGGTACCCGAAAGGATCAAAACGGAGAGAAGTGAAACCATCCGCCTCCTGGGTGAGGAAAACAAACGACAGTACCGCTCTTCTCTTATCGGGAAAACCCAGGTTGTACTTGTTGAGAAGACCTCGGGGAATATTGCCCGGGGATACGGGGAATTATTCGTACCCATCGAATTCGAAACAACAGATCCCTTGAAAAATGTTTTCCGGGAGGTGAAAATCACAGGCATTGCCAGTGGAGAAGATCCGGCTCTTTTCGGCACACTGCTCCCCAAATAGATCATTTCCTTACCTTAGTGGATCATAAAATAACAATGAACGGAGATCCCCGACTTTACCAGACACTGAAGGACCTGAATATCGGGTTCGAATACCACGAACATTCCCCCGCACCGACCGTGGAAGCGGCCCTGGAACACTGGGAGGGTATCGACTCCACCCACTGCAAGAACCTGTTCTTCAGAAACCATAAAGGAAACCGCCATTACCTGGTCATCCTGGAGCATTCCAACAAGCTGGCCATACGCGACCTGGAACAGATGCTGAAACAGGGCAAGCTGAGCCTGGCCTCCGACCGCAGGCTGGAACAATGGATGGGGCTTACCCCGGGCTCGGTCAGCCCATTCGGACTGATCAACGACACGGAGAATCATGTGTATCTTTTCATAGATGAAAAACTACGCACGGCCGGAAGGCTCAGCTTTCATCCCAATATCAACACTGCCACCATCGTGATCAGCTTTGCTGATTTCATAGGTTTCCTGGACTGGTCCGGGAATGCTTATGAATTCTTTAAAGCATATTAGCATGAAAGAGAAAAAAGAAATAACAAAACAGCTTCTGTGCTTTTTAATCATAACAAGCACCATTTCGACAGGTATATTCATCTGGATGTTCAGTGGAGCCAGGGACAGCCCTGCTGCCGTTATACCAATGATGTTTACTCCCGGTATTTCAGCAATTATCACTGCCCTGATCTATAAGGAAAAACTGGCTGATTTCGGATGGAGATTGGGCAAGGCAAGGTTTCTTTTACTCGGTTTCGCATTACCCATACTGGTATCTGTTATTGGTTACGGACTGATATGGCTCAGCGATTTTTCAGATTTTTCAGCTGTACAGGTAAAAAATTACAGGTGGGCAAAATACCTGGGATTTGATCTTCCTGCACCATTTATAGTCGGAGCTCTCTCAAAAGGGATACTGGGGACACTCATGGCTAGCCTTATTGTTTTTGGTGAAGAGCTTGGCTGGAGCGGATTTATGACTCCCAGACTCAGAAAACTTTATTCCATACCTCTTACATCCCTTATCGTAGGTGTTTATTGGGCCGTTTGGCATTTCCCTGCAATAATAGGTGGGTTTTATGGTTCGGACACTCCATTGTGGATTTCTTTACCTGGCTTTACAATGGTATTGGTAGGTGCTTCATTTATCCGGACGGTATTGATTGAAAAATCAAAGAGTTTATGGCCAGGTGTTATTCTCCATGCAAGCCATAATATCATTCTTATGTCGATGTTCCTGGAGATTAGTGTGGACGGGAAGTATGTTGATTATGAGACAGGCCTTTTCTTAGGCCTGGTATATATACTTGTCGCAGTAATATTCTGGAAGACTCAAATAAAAATCCCGGCAAGGGATTAGAATTCCTATCCTGCCGTAAAATGGCCGGGAAGTAGCCTTCTTCATAAAGTCCTGAGAATTTTTTACAATCCGAGGAAAAGTATCGCGATACCGCTTAGAAGAATGGTGGCACCCGCAATTACATGGGTGTACTTTACCAGTTTGCCTAGTCGAACAAAATTCAGGCCGGAAGAAGCCAGCAATACAATGGCCAGCATTGTCAGGATGGTGACCAGGCTGAACACGATGGAAACCTGTACAATGCCCCAGGTACTGGCCTGTGCGGCCGGGTACATAAGGATCGGGATAAGTGGTTCGCAGGGTCCCAGGAAGAATATCGTAAAGAGTATCCAGGGCGTAATGTTGTTCCTGTGGGTATGGTCGTGCCCGGGCTGGTGTGAATGTTCATGATCGTG
>CBFDEE010000023.1:0-13964 GCA_965603745.1 uncultured Bacteroides sp.
GCATTCAGTCCCGCTTTCTTAAGCATATGATGGATCAGGGAAGTGGTTGTAGTCTTCCCGTTGCTTCCTGTAATGCAGATCTTTTTGGCCATGGTATGCCTTCCTGCAAATTCGATTTCCGAGATGATACGGATATCATGTTTCCGGATTGTCTGGATGATGGGGGAACGCTCCGGTATGCCAGGACTTTTAATGATCTCTTCGGCATCCAGGATCAGCCTTTCCGTATGTTTTTTCTCTTCCCAGGGAATGTCGTAATTATACAGCATTTCCTTGTATTTGTCCTTAATGGACCCGTTATCGGAGAGAAATACATCGTATCCCTGCTTTTTTGCAAGAATAGCAGAACCCGTGCCGCTTTCACCTCCACCCAGAATAACGATTCTATTTGTCATAAGCCTTGAGAAATTTTAGGTTGTTACTTATCTGATTTTTAATGTTACTATTGTTATCACCGCCAGCAGGATACCCACGATCCAGAACCGGGTGACTATCTTTGGTTCAGGGTAGCCCTTGACTTGATAATGATGATGAAGCGGTGCCATCAGGAATATCCTCCTGCCTTCACCGAACCGCTTCCGTGTATATTTGAACCAGCTTACCTGCATCAGCACGGAAAGGCTTTCCATAAGGAATATCCCGCAAAGGATCGGGATCAGTAATTCCTTGCGGATCACGATGGCATAAACGGCAATGATCCCCCCGATAGAAAGGCTGCCGGTATCGCCCATAAATACCTGTGCCGGATATGAGTTGTACCACAGGAACCCAACCATGGCCCCGATAAATGCGCTCATGTAGATCACCAGTTCACCCGTGAAGGGGATGTACATGATGTTCAGGTAATCTGCATACAGGATATTACCGGAAACGTAAGCCAGGACACCCAGGGTGGCCCCCATGATGGCAGAGGTCCCCGTGGCAAGTCCGTCGAGACCATCGGTCATGTTCGCCCCGTTCGATACGGCCGTTATGATTATAATCACGGCTGCGATCAGGACAAGCCAGGCCCATTTCTGCGCCCGGTCACCCAGGAATGCTATCAGGTAAGCATAGTCGAACTCATTGTTTTTCACGAAGGGAATAGTCGTCCGTGTTGATTTCACATCCCTGGTCACAAAGGTACTGGTGCTCTCATCCTGGCCTTCTTCCCGGATGATCTCCATCTGAGGCTCGCCGTTTTCAAAAAGGATCTTTTCCCTTACGATCACATCCTGATCGAGGTACAGTGTCAGTCCCACAAAGATCCCCAGTATTACCTGTCCCAGTATTTTGGTCCTCCCGGCAAGCCCTTTTTTATTCTTTTTAAAGACTTTAATATAATCATCTGCAAATCCGACGAGTCCCAGCCATACGGTTGTTATGATCATTAGCTGTACATAGGTATTTTCCAGGTCACCGAATAGAAGTACGGGAATGAGGATGGAAGCCAGGATAATTATGCCGCCCATGGTCGGGGTTCCCTGCTTCTGCATCTGACCCTCCAGTCCCAGTTCACGGATCGACTCTCCGATCTGTTTCTTGCTGAGGTAGTTTATGATCCTCTTTCCGAAAAGCATGGATATGATCAGGGATGTTATAACCGCGGAAGCCGAGCGGAAAGAAATATACTGGAAAACCCCGGCTCCCGGGAAGCCTACTTCATCCAAATATTCAAACAGGTAGATCAGCATGGCTTTAGCTTGATTTTAAAAATTCCTGAAGAACCTCCAGGTCGTTAAAATGTTGTCTTTCCCCTTCAATCTCCTGGTAGGTCTCATGTCCCTTTCCCGCCACCAGTATGATATCTCCTCCGGATGCCAGTATCACCGCCGTCTTTATGGCCTCCCTTCGGTCGGCAATGGACAGGACCGACTTCTTTTTCTCCTCCGGGATGCCCTCCTTCATCTGGGCTATAATATCTTCGGGTTTTTCGTATCTCGGATTATCGGATGTGAGTATCAGCTTCTGGCTGAACTCCGCCGCCACCTGTCCCATCATGGGACGCTTTGCGGTATCACGGTTCCCCCCGGCGCCCACAACCGTTATAACCTGTGCCCTGTCCCCTGACAGCTGAGCGATGGTGCTGAGTACGTTTTTCAGGGCATCCGGAGTATGGGCGTAATCCACGATCGCGGTAATTCCTCCGGCCGATTGCAGGATTTCAAAGCGTCCGCGGACCGGGGTAAGGAGGCTCAGTATGGTCAGCACTTTCTCCTTTTCCAGCCCGCACAGCATGCCACATCCAAAAACGGCGAGAAGGTTGCATGCATTGAAGGCCCCTGTCAGGCGTGTCCATATCTCCTGGTCCCCGATCAGCATCTGCATCCCGTCCAGGTGGCTTTCCAGTATCTTTCCCTTATAGTCGGCAGGGCCTTTCAGCCCAAAGGTGCTCCGGGATGCACCGGTATTCTGCAGCATGACGCCGGCGTTTTTATCGTCCCGGTTCACAAGCGCGAATGCACCGTTATGCAGTTCATCGAAAAAGGCCTTCTTGACACTTAAATAATCACTGAAGTTTTTATGGTAATCGAGGTGTTCGTGTGTGATGTTGGTAAAGATCCCGCCGGCAAATTTCAATCCGGCTATACGCTTCTGGTGTATGGCATGCGAACTGACCTCCATAAAGCAGTGGGAGCAGCCTGCATTGACCATTTCTTCAAGCAGCGAGTTGATCTGCAGGGGATCCGGTGTGGTATGGGTGGCCGGGCTCTCCTTATCAGCGATCAGGTTGTTGACGGTGGATATCAATCCCGTATTATGCCCGGACCCCGAGAACAATCCGTGGAGCAGGGTGGCCACGGTTGTTTTGCCGTTTGTCCCGGTAATGCCAATGAGCTGGAGTTTTTCCGATGGATGGCCATGGAATGAGGCAGCCGCATGGCCAAGGGCCCGGGCTGAATCCTCAACTATAATGTAGTCAACACCCGGAAGGTTGTTCTCCGGCATCCTTTCGCAGATAACGGTTCTGGCACCGGCCTCTGCTGCCATCCCGATGTAGTTATGGCCATCGGTCCGGGTTCCGGGAATGGCGAAAAAAACGCTGTCCTTTCCGGCCTTCCGTGAATCAAAGCAGAGGGAACTGATCGCAGGGTCTCCGGTACCTGTCCGCTGCATCACCTTCACACTCTTTAATATGTCTGACAGTTTCTTCACCCTTAGCTGAAACTCATGGTCAGTATGATTGTCTGTCCCCGTATAATCCTGCTCCCCGGGGAAAGGGATTGCCCTGTTACTTTACCCCTGCCATTCACGATCACCTTTAGTCCCGCGTTCTCCAGCAGGTAGACCGCATCCGACACACCCATTTCCTTTACATTGGGTACCAGGTTCTCGTATATGCTCAGGGGTTCCATCCGTATACTTTCTTCCGTCCTGGTGGTCATGACCCAGTCGCGGCCTTCCGCTCCGCCGGCGGGGATCCGGAGATCCTTCAGTACGGCCTCAATTTCTTTCCTGGAACCGTTCTTGGAATAGGGTATCTCTGCGGCTGCCCCGGTTTCACCGGTTTTACCTGCCTTACCTGCCTTACCTGCCTTACCTGCTGTACCCGCTTCACCGGTTTTATCCCTTCCTGCCAGGTTCAGGCTTTCCTGCAGGTCAAGGCTGGTTGCATAGACCTTGTTCGCGATCTCCCGGAATACCGGACCGGCCACAAGGTTACCGTAATACACATCGCTGGTGGGCGAATTCACCACTACGATACAGGAGTACTTCGGATCCTCCGCCGGAAAGTAGCCGGCAAAGGAGGCCTGGTAGCTCACCTTTGAATCCACTTTATATCCATACTTCTCGTTGGCGATCTGGGCCGTGCCGGTCTTGCCTGCAATCCTGAAGTTTTCGTTGCTCAGGTTTTTTGCCGTACCGTTCACGACGACTCCCTCAAGCATGGCCTTCATTTTTCCCAGTGTCTGCCGGGAACAGATGGACGGATCGATGATCTTTGTACCAAATTCCTTATATGTTCTGCCATAGTACATAATCCTTTCAACGATGCGGGGTCTGACCATGCGCCCCTCATTGGCAACGGCATTATAAAGCGTCAGCACCTGGAGCGGTGTCATTCTGATTTCGTAACCATGCGACATCATCGGAAGGCTGATGCCGGACCAGTATTCATCCCCCGGATACCTTACCAGGGGTTCTCCCTCACCCCGTATTTCAATTCCCAGCGGTTCATTCAGGTGCATTCTGTACAGCCGTTCAACAAATGCTTCTTCCTTCCCGCGATAGTTCTCATAGATGATCTTCGCCATTCCCACGTTTGAGGAAACCTCGAAAGCGTCCTTCACGGAGATCCTGCCGTATCCTCCTTTCCGGGTATCCCTTATGACCTTGTCGTAATATCTTACCCATCCTGTCCCGGTATCGATACTGTCTTCCGGTTCCACGTATCCGTCCTCGATTGCAACCATCAGAGCCGCCAGTTTAAATGTGGACCCCGGCTCGGTGCTTTCTGCGATGGCATAATTATAGGATTCACTGTACCTTCCTTCTTCGTCGCGGGTAAGGTTTGCAATGGCCCTGATACAGCCGGTTTCAACTTCCATCAGGATCGCACAGCCATGGTGTGCCTCATGCTGGGATAATTGTTTCTGCAGTGCATTCTCTGCGACATCCTGTATATCCACATCTATCGTTGTGATCACATCGTAGCCGTTTTTCGGATCCACTTCATTGGCATCCTGTAGAGGTATCCACAGGTTCCCGGCTGTTTTCTGCATAAGGCGTATTCCCTGAATGCCGGACAGATAATGATCATAGGCTCCTTCAATGCCGACAACGTTGCCGCTCTCGCTCTGGCTCAGGTAGCCGATAGTCCGAGCAGCCAGCAAGTGGTGCGGCAGAACCCTACGGTTGCTCTGGATGAAGATCAGTCCCCCTTCATAACGACCGCGCCGGAAAACCGGGAATTTTTTCAATTCCTGCAGCTGCTGGTAGCTGACCTGGCGCCGTATGAGGTAATATCGCTTTCCTTCTGCACGCGCCCGGGTGAGTTCACGTTTCCATGCAGACCCGGATTTATCGCGAAACAGGGCGGACAGGCAGAGACTGAGTGAATCGATGCCCGATTTGAAAACCGCATCATCCATGGCGCTGCTGTTCAGGTCCATCCTGATCTCGTAATATGGGACCGATGTGGCCAGAAGGCGTTCACCCCCGCTGGCATATATGTCGCCGCGGTTGGGTTCGATGGTAATGTATTTCAGCGTCAGTTCCTCGGCTTTCTGCCTCAGCTCCTCACCCTGGATGATCTGAAGCTGCAGGATCCTTGCCACGATAAGCAGTGCCAGGAGGAATAGTCCCAGGTACAAACCGATGACCCGGCCTACTATGACCTGTTTAATCGTCTTCATTCTTTTTCCTGCTTTTGGCAACGGTTATTTTCAGGGGTGGCTCAACTGCCTCTTTCAGTCCCAGTCCATGATCCTCGACCAGCTTTACGACTTCTGTCTGCCGGCTGATGAATTCAAGCTCGGAAGCCGTGGATATTGCCCTCGCCCGAAGCTCCTTCAGTTCGGTCTGCAGTTCCATGGTCTGCCGGATCACTTTTTCGGCGTGATACCGGTTCCCGATGTAGAGTATGATCAGGAAGGTGATAAACAGCACGAAAGGCAGCTGCCGGACAACCCGGTCACGGGTCAGCACGGATCCGTCAAAGACATCCCATACGGATCCCCTCCGGATCTCCTTCTGCTCGGCCTTCTGATCAATAAACTCGATATTTTCCTTCCGTCCCGGCATCAGTTTTGTATTTTTTCAGCAATCCTCAGCTTCGCGCTGCGGGCCCTGGGATTTTCACCCACCTCCTGTGCAGAGGGCTGGATAACATTCCTGTTCACCGGCCGGAAGGGGCTTTCGACATTACCGTAGAAATCCTTTTTTATGTCCCCTTCCGCGTTCCCGGTCCTGAAATAATTCTTCACGATCCTGTCCTCCAGCGAATGGTATGTAATGACCGCAAACCTGGATCCCCCGGGCATAAATCCGCTCAGGCCATCAAGCATCTCGATGAGGGATTCCAATTCGGCATTAACTTCGATGCGGAGTGCCTGGAACACCCGTGCCAGGTATTTCTGGCTGTTCTTCTCCGGGATACAGGCTCCAATCGCCTCAAGGAAACGCTTCGTTGTTTCCAGTTTCTGTTCCCTTCGCGAGGCGCAGATAACGGAAGCAAGCTTCCCCGCATTCTTAACTTCCCCGAATCTCCGGAACAGGTCTCTCAACTCATCTTCCCTGTAATTATTCAGAATATCCGCAGCCGTCCTGCCGGATTCAGGATTCATTCTCATATCGATCACCGAGTCATGACGGAAGGAGAAACCCCTCTCTGCCTCATCAAAATGATGGGAAGACACCCCGAGGTCTGCAAGGGCTCCGTCTACAGATGTAATGCCGTGGTAGTGCAAATAATTCCGTACATATCTGAAATTGCCCCTTATGAAAAGGAGTCTTTCATCTTTAATGGCATTATCCTGAGCATCAGGATCCTGGTCAAAGGCGATCAGTAAGCCTTTACCCAGCCTTTCCAGTATTCCGGCCGAATGGCCACCCCCCCCGTAGGTGAAATCAATGTAGGTCCCACCTTTCTGAATGGCCAGGCCATTCAGACTTTCTTCCAGCAAAACAGGACGATGATACATTTATTCGTTTTCCAGATCGTTTATAGCCCCTCCGAGGATTTTTTCAGCAAGGGATGTGAAATCGGGTACCTCATCGCTAACCTTTCCATATTGCTTCTCGGCCCATATCTCAATCTTCCCGTACTGCCCGGCCAGGATTGCCTCTTTCCCTATCCCGGAAAAATCCATCAGGCGTTTCGGGACCAGGAAGCGGCTGTTTGAATCCAGTACCAGTTCGGCAGTGCCCTGGTAGAACATTCGCAGAAAACGGCTGTGTTCCTTGTTGTATGGATTTGTATTCTTCCTGATGATCCTGTTCTGCCGTTCCCATTCCTCTATCGGATACATCACCAGGCATTTCTCGAACACATCCCTTTTAACCACGAATTTCTCCTGTGCAGTAGCCGGCAACTGCTTCTTGAATGCCGACGGAAGCATGATCCTTCCCTTCGAATCCACCCTGCATGTATATTCCCCTATAAACGTTATCAGTCCTGCATTTTCAGGCCAATGTGTAAAAATAAAACAAAAAATCCCACTTTCCACCACTTTCTCCCATTTTTTGACACTTTGTTAAAAACTTCCGAAGCATTTTTCTAAGTATCTGCAAATGTGTGACTTACGTCAGGAATATCCGACCGGCAACAAGCCCGGCACCGTATTTTTCGGATTTTTTCTTACTTTGCATATGGCCGAAACTGGCATAATTCTGGAAAAAAAGATCTAAATGGCTGAATCCCCTGAAATCAAATCAGTGCAGAAAATTGATATACGGAAAATATTCCGGGACAAGAGTCCCGGGATAGCACGGTTATTACCGGGATTCATTTACCGCTACCTGGAAAGGATACTGCACCAGGAATGGTTCAATGGATTCCTGGAGCGGCATGGGCATAAAGAGGGACTTGAATTCATCGAGGGTGCATTCAGGGAATTCAACGTAAAAATGGAATTCCACGGTGAAGAAAACCTGCCGGAAGAGGGGGAATTTCTGATCGTTGCCAACCATCCCCTGGGCGGGTTTGACGGAAATATGCTGATCTACCTGCTCCGTCAACATTACCCGAAGGTCATCGTCCTTGTCAACGATATCCTGATGAACATTAAAAACCTGGAAGAGTTCTTCATACCCATTAATAAGCACGGGGGCCAGGCCAGGGACAATGTCCGGCTGATCGACCAGACCTACCGGTCGGATGCCCAGATCCTTACGTTTCCCTCTGGTTTAGTTTCCAGGAGGATAAAAGGGGTGGTCCAGGATCTTGAGTGGCAGAAAAGCTTTGTCGTCAAAGCCGTGCAGTACCAGCGGGATGTTATACCCATCCACATAAGCGGACAGAACACAATGCGTTTCTACCGCATTGCCAATATCCGCAAGTTCTTCAGGATCAGATGGAACCTGGAGATGTTTTTTCTGCCCGACGAATCCTACCGGCACAGGAACAAGACCTTTACCTTTACGATAGGAAAGCCCATTTCCTATACCACTTTTGACCGGACATACAAGCCCAGGGAATGGGCGGCACGTGTCAGGGACCTGGTTTACAGGCTGCCAGAGGAAGAAAATCCCGCTTTACTCGGAGCAGAATAATTCTTAACTTTGTTCAAATTAGTCCCCTTCAATGAAACCCATCATCCGAGCCGTTCCTAGGAAAGACCTTGAAAAGGAACTGACCGAAGACAAGTTTATCCGCATAACCAATAAGGCGGATAATGAACTGTACATCATTGATGCGCATGATTCTCCCAATCTCATGCAGGAGATCGGCCGCCTGAGGGAACTGACATTCAGGGCAGCCGGAGGAGGGACCGGAAAACCGATTGACATCGATGATTTTGACACGGCGGAAGATCCGTACAAGCAGCTGATCGTGTGGGACCCGGACAAGGAGGAGATCCTTGGGGGCTACCGCTTTCATCTCTGCAACCAGGACAGGTCCAGGGAAGAGTGCTCAAATCTCACCCTGGCGACCGAGAAGCTTTTTAACTTTTCGGATAAGTTCAGGAAAGAATACCTGCCGGATATCATCGAGCTCGGAAGGTCATTTGTACAGCCGGCTTACCAGTCCACCAGCAGCCAGAGCAAGGGACTGTATGCACTGGACAATCTCTGGGACGGGCTGGGCACCCTGGTGATCGATTACCCTACAAAGCAGTTCTTCTTCGGAAAAGTCACCATGTATCCGAATTATAATAACCGGGCCCGTAACCTGCTTCTTTCTTTTCTTGAAAAGCACTTCGCGGACAACGAGGGTCTTGTCACCCCGATCATACCTCTTGAAACCAATATTGACCGGCAGGAGATGGAAAGGACCTTTACCGGCCGTAACTACCTGGAAGATTACAAGATCCTGTCCCAGAAAGTCAGGGCTTTTGGAGAGAACATCCCGCCACTGATCAATGCTTACATGAACCTTTCACCATCGATGCGGACCTTCGGAACTGTCATGAATCCGGCTTTCGGGGAAGTGGAGGAAACGGCCATACTGATCACGATCAATGATGTGTACAAGCAAAAGGTTGAGAGGCATATTGCCAGTTATATTCCCCAGAGTAAGTACCAGATCTTCAGGCTTATAAACCGCATCAGAAGAATGCGCGTTTACTATGGCGGATCGAAAAAGGATGACCGGAGGAACGAGTACTGATCCCCCATTGAACAGCAGACCCTCACCCGGCCTCAGTAAGCCCTGATGTTTTTTCCCCTGATGTAGTTGATAAAAGACCGGTTGGCGACCACGTTTCCCCCGGGCGTAGGGTAATCACCTCCTGTTTTCGTCACTATCTTGAAAAATCCTTATAACTCTTTGATATTCAATAGGCGATTTTCTAATTTGGGTGCTGCAAATACGTTTTTAGCGTGTTTATCAGGAAAAACAAAAATCGCAGCGGCAGCTACAGCATCCAGATTGTCTCCAAACAGAGAGGCCGATACAAGGTGATAAAAACACTCGGTAGTGCCCGCTCTGACCAGGAAATAGAGTTTTTATATCAACGTGCCCAACAGGAACTACAGCGTATTGAGGGAACCTCCTCATTGTTTGTTAACCGGGATGATGCCAAGCTTGAGAGCTTCATTAGCACCCTGAAAAACTCCCAGGTACAGGTAATCGGTCCCGAACTAATCTTTGGAAAGATCTACAATGCCATTGGATTTAATCATGTCGAAAGTGATTTATTCCGTCATCTGGTCATTACACGACTATACCAGCCCGGCAGTAAGCTAAAAACGATTGACTACCTGCAACGGTTCCTGGGGATTGATAAAGATATCAGTGAGATTTACCGCTTTTTGGATAAGCTTAATACACAGCTCAAGGATCAAGTAGAGCAGATAGCCTTTGAGCACACTAAAACTGTGTTGGGTGGAAAGATCAGTATTGTTTTTTATGACATGACCACCTTACATTTTGAGGCAGCTGATGAAGATGATCTTCGCAGAACAGGTTTTTCTAAAGTTGGCAAGCATCAGAAACCACAGATCTATCTTGGGTTGTTAGTAGGCCTTCAGGGTTTTGCTATTGGATATGACATTTTTGAGGGCAATATATTTGAGGGACATACATTGCTGCCCACCATACAGAAATTTGAACAACGCTTCAAACTGGATAAACCTGTTGTGATTGCAGATGCTGGGCTGTTAAGCAAAGACAATATCAATATGCTTCAATCAAACGGTTACCAGTACATCATTGGAGCCAGGATCAAGAATGAATCCCAGAGGGTTAAACACAGGATCCTTGAAGAGCAATGGCAGGAAGGGCATACAATTAACCTGAAAAAAGGCAAATATCAGCGTATTGTAGTGTCTTATTCTGAAAAACGTGCTGCCAAAGATCGCCATAACCGAGAAAGAGGACTGGCTCGTCTTGAAAAAAATCTAAAAAGGGGAAGATTAACCAAGTCAAATCTTAATAACAGAGGTTACAACAAGTATCTCAAGCTTATAGGAGACGTCCAGGTTCAAATCGATTATGAAAAGTACAATGCTGATCAGCTATGGGATGGACTGAAGGGATATATTACAAATACCTCCCTCAGATCAAAACAGATCATTGAAAACTATAACCATCTCTGGCAAATCGAGAAAGCTTTTAGAATATCGAAGACCGATCTGCAGATACGTCCCATTTATCATCGCTTGAGGCATAGGATCGAAGGGCACATCTGTATCGCTTTTACAGCATATGCCATTTATAAAGAGTTAGAGAAGACCCTGAAGGCGGAGAACTCATACCTCTCAGTAAAAAGAGCCGCAGATCTGACGCACAACATGTACCAATTAAATGTGGTTCTACCCGAGTCAAAGCATACAAAATCCGTATTGCTAAAAATGAACCAGGAACAGGGAGATTTATACCAAATTATCCTGAAATATTATTAAGGTGCTGCATTGACGAAAACAGGAAAAAGGATGACCGGAGGAACGAGTACTGATCCCCCATTGAACAGCAGACCCTCACCCGGCCTCAGTAAGCCCTGATGTTTTTTCCCCTGATGTAGTTGATAAAAGACCGGTTGGCGACCACGTTTCCCCCGGGCGTAGGGTAATCACCTGTAAAATACCAGTCCCCCCTGTGCTCGGGACAGGCCTTATGAAGGTCATCGACCGTCTGGTAGACAATTTTCACTTCTGCGTTTATCCCGTTTGAGTTGAGCAATTCACCGATCTTATCCGAGATCTGTCCGTAGCCGAACGGCTCGTATATGCTCTTTACGTGGTTGCTTACTTCCGCCCAGGGCTTTCCTTCTTCCCCGACAGCACTGTTATATACCTCATTGATCACTGCTTCCTTGCCGTTTTCCCTGAGCAGCGTGATGGCTGCCTGGAAGGCAACGAAATCGCCGAGTTTGGCCATGTCGATACCGTAACAGTCAGGGTACCGTAACTGGGGAGAGGAAGATACGATCACGATCCTTTTGGGACCGAGGCGGTCAAGTATCTTAAGGATGCTTTCCCTCAGGGTGGTCCCTCTTACGATACTGTCATCTATCACAACTAGGTTATCCCTGCCTTCTCTCACCGTCCCGTAAGTAATATCATATACATGCCCGACAAGGTCTTCCCTGCCTGCATCCTGAGCAATAAAGGTCCTCAGTTTAACGTCCTTTACGGCAATTTTTTCAATCCTGGGCCTGCGGCTGATGATCTTCTGTATTTTATCGGGACTCATCTTGCAGGCGTCTTTCACCAGGATATTCTTCTTTTCTTCATTCAGGTAATCTTCAACACCTCGGACCATCCCGTAGAAGGCCGTTTCAGCGGTATTGGGAATGAACGAGAATACCGTGTTCTCAACATCATAATCGACTGCCCTGAGAATCGAGGGAGTAAGCAGCTCTCCCAGTTTTTTTCTCTCCCGGTATATGTCCTTATCGCTTCCGCGGGAAAAATAAATGCGTTCAAATGAGCATGATTTTTTCTCCTGCGGTTCCCGGATCTTCTCCATGGAGACCTTTCCGTTCTTTTTTATGATCAAGGCGTGGCCAGGCTCGATTTCATGCACCTGTTCCGAGGGAACGTTCATTACTGTCTGGATAACGGGCCGTTCGGAAGTAACTACCACGATCTCATCGTCGCGGTAGAAATATCCCGGCCGGATCCCCCATGGATCCCTGTAGGCAAAAGCATCCCCGTGCCCTATGAGTCCCGCGACCACATGCCCACCGTCCCATCTTTTACTTGCTTCGGTAAGGATCCTGGCAATGTCCAGGTGTTCTGCAATGAGGTCCGAGATCTCCATATTCGAATGACCTTCCTGCTTGAACTTGTCAAAAAGTTCCTGGTTTTCCATATCCAGGAAATGGCCGATCTTTTCCAGAATGGTCACGGTATCCGAGAAATCCTTGGGATGCTGTCCCAGGTCAACCAGGATATTGAAAAGCTCCTCGACATTGGTCAGGTTAAAATTGCCGGCCAGCACAAGGTTCCTGGATTTCCAGTTGTTCTGGCGCATGACGGGGTGGACATTATCCAGTTTATTCTTGCCGAAAGTACCGTAGCGCAGATGTCCCAGGTAAAGTTCCCCTGCAAAGGGCAGGTGCTCCTTTGCCCATCCGGAATCTTTGAAGCGGTTTGGATGTTTACGCTCGGCTTTTTTGAATTCCGAGGAGATCTTCCTGAAAACATCCATAATGGCTGCATCTTCATCCGAGCGGTGCCGTGATATGAATTTGTTCCCCGGGGAAGTATCCAAATTTATACAGGCAACACCGGCACCATCCTGTCCCCGGTTATGCTGCTTCTCCATCAGCAGGTAAAGCTTGTTCAGCCCGTACTTCCATGTCCCGTATTTAAACTGGTAATACTCCAGCGGCTGAAGCAGCCGGATCATTGCAATTCCGCATTCGTGTTTAATCAGTTCACTCATTCATTCTGGTTTGTCAGTCTGCCGGCCGTTTCCCGGGAACATGATATATAAATTACTGGAATACCTTATCTTTTTCCCGGATCATCCCGGAGGATGCTTCTCCGGGAAATCGATAATGTCATATACGATAAAAGCCGTCGGAAAATCCCTTTTTATCCTGTTCAGCAGTCTCAATGTCTCGGATTTGCTTCTGTAACCCCCGATGTATACCTTGAAATTCGGATCATCGTAGATCACGATATTTCTAATGCCGTCGTATTTTGCAAGAAACCTGGCTTTTGTTTCGTAGGCTTTCTCCCTGGCATTATGCACGGATCCCGAATAGATCCTGATCCAGTAACAGGGTATCCCGTCAAGCTTCCTGTTCTGCTCCATGAAAAGCATCAGAATCTCATCCAGCTTTTCTTCCTGAATGAGCAGAATCGTTTCTCCTGTTGTCCCGGGACGGAAGAGCTGGTTGAATAATTGGGATTCGTTCTCTTCCTGTACATAATCCTGAGCCATGGAGTGCAGTGGCAATATGCTGATTATCAATAGTGTATGTAAATATTTTCGCATGGCAGGAAATAATGCAACAAAAATAAGAAAAAAAATCAGGCCTGAAATATTTACCGATGTATGTACATATAACGTTCCAAAATGAATATTTTGTAAATTGTACGTCCATTAGTGAATGATAAACATTTCCCATTTATGAACAGATCCACTGCAAGCTTCCTGATATTTCTTCTGTTTACTGTCGTTCTGCTGATTCCTCCTCAAGGGGTTCTGGCCCTCCCTGATGAGGAAGCGCACCATATGCTTCCTGCGGGAAGCGATACAGCCCAGCAGCATGAAACAGCCCAGAAGCATGAGACGGCCGGTGAGGACAGCCTGGAGGCCGGTCATCATCCTCCTGAAGAAGGCGGGCATCATGGCTCCGGCGGGAGCGGAGATGATCACGCACAGGAAGAAGGAGGGCACCAGAGCAATATGTACCCTCTGCTGTTTA
>CBFDEE010000024.1:0-13898 GCA_965603745.1 uncultured Bacteroides sp.
ATCGAGGCAGGACATGAAGTTATGGTTTGATGAACTCTGTATCCGGGGTACGTTCATCAGGGATACCATCCCCCCTTTCATCCGGTCACTGGAACTGCCGGATGAGTATACCCTGCAGGTGGAATTCTCGGAGAACATAGATATGCAGGGCGCTCTGTCCCCCGAAAGGTATATGCTTCTTCCCGGTATGATCCGGCCCGGCTCGGTTTTTCCTGTATCCGGGAGCAGTGTAAAGCTGCTTTTCGCCGTTCCGTTCACATCAGGAAAGGAGCAGGCCCTTCATGTGGAGGGGATAGGGGACCTGAAAGGCAATACCTCCGGCATTCTGGAAAAGCATTTTTCATGGTACCATCCTCTGCCGGGGGACATAGTATTTAATGAGATCATGTATGACCCGGATCCTGAAATCGGGTTGCCAGGGTATGAATACATCGAACTGTTCAACCGGAGCAGCTATACCCTGGATTTATCAGGTTGGGTGCTGGAGGCCGGTACGAAATCCCATGTCCTGGGTAATCCGGGGCTGCCTCCGGGCAATGCCGCCCCGGAACTTGCTAATTCTGGGCCTGACCCGGGCAATGCCGCCCCGGACCAGGGCAGGTACGAACTGTCCCCGGAAGAATACCTGCTACTTTGTTATAAGGGAACGGGCGGACTCTACGGCGGAGCGGACCATGCCCTTGATGTGCTGGGCTCCCGCAGCATGCTGCTGAATGATGGCGCCATGGTGCGCTTGCGGGACCCCGATTCTGTCCTGGTGGACTGGATGGAGTATTCTCCAGGCATGCATGCCAACGAATATTATGCAGGGGGCGGCTGGTCACTGGAAAGGGTGGACCCGGGCCGGGTATGTTATGACGAGGGGAACTGGACAAGCAGTACGGACAGGACGGGAGGAACCCCGGGAAGGGAGAATTCGGTCATGAGGAATAATCCTGACCGGGATCCGCCGGAACCTGTATCAGTGTGGGTACAGGATTCGCATGAGCTGGTGATCGGATTCAACGAATCGCTGGACAGGGAAGCGGCGCTTCAGAAAAACTCCTGGCGTGTCGACGGAGAGATGGGCAGTCCGGATAACCTGTTTCTCCAGCCTCCGTGGGACAGGCAAATCACTCTCCGGTACTCAGTAGAATTCTACCCGGGGAAAGAATATCACCTGGAGATCGGTCCCGAAATCAAAGACTGCGCGGGTAACCGTCTGAGGCAGGGACGGGAAGTCCGCTTTGCATTACCTGTTGAACCGCGCCAAAGGGAAGTCCTGATTTCAGAGGTCCTTTTCAATCCGCTGCCTTACTGTCCAGATTTTATCGAGGTGTATAATCCCGGTCCCCGGACCTTCGATGTGTCCGACCTGCGGCTGGCAAACCGGGATCCTCAAAGCGGTGAGATCGTTTCCGCCGGGAGGATCATCAGCGGCCACCGGCTGTTTTTCCCGGAAGAGTACCTTGTGTTTACAGAAGATCCCGGTGAATTAAGCAGTTTCTTCCTGGTGCAGGATCAGGCATGCCTGGTCGAAACGCTTGAGATGCCGGTCATGGGAGATATGGATGGTTCTGTATTGATACTGGACAAATACCTGCAGGTGCTTGATGAACTTGCCTATGACCGGGAAATGCATCACCCGGTGCTGGCTTCACAGGAAGGGGTTTCGCTGGAAAGGATAAGCTATGTGGCCGGATCCGGGAACCGGTCGAACTGGTATTCCGCATCTTCCGTGGAAGGATTCGGAACACCGGGGCGTAGGAATTCGCAGCAATATGAAGCAGATACGCACAGCGAGGGCATAGGGGTGGAACCTGAGATATTCACTCCGAACATGGACGGGCGGGATGATGTTCTTTTTATAAAGTACCGTTTCGGGTCTGGGGGACTGAGGGCCAGGATCCTGGTTTTTGATCAGAGGGGAAGGCTTATCCGGGAAATTGCCTCCCGGCAGTTGCTGGGAACCAGCGGATTCTTTACCTGGGATGGTACGGACAGGCAGGGAAAGAAAGCGCGGGCAGGAATGTACCTGGTCCTGGCAGAGGTGTATGGATCCGGAAGAAAGAAACAGGTGTACAGGAAGACCTGCGTCCTCTCTACAGGCCGCTGATCAGTTCCTTCATGATAAAGGTCATCTGTGGTTCCGCCCTGGAAGCGACGTCGGTGACATCATCCAGGGTAACTTTCACGATCTTTCCCGGAACGCCCAGGTCGGTTATGATGGAAATGGCAAAACAGGTGATCCCCATCTGGTGGGCAACGATGATCTCGGGTACGGTGGACATGCCGACCGCATCGCCCCCGATGATCCTGAAATACTGGTATTCTTTAGGTGTTTCCAGCGTGGGACCCGTAACCGCGACATAACATCCCTGGCAGACAGGGAAATCATTCTCCCGGCCGATTTCAAGGGCACGGTCCAGGAGTCCCCTGTCATAGGTTTCACTCATGTCCGGGAAGCGGTCCCCGAACTCCGGTTCATGCCGGCCGATCAGCGGATTCGGGATGAGGTTTATATGATCGTCAAGGATCATGAGATCACCGATTTCCTGCTCAGGGTTTATTCCCCCGCTGGCATTCGACACGAAAAGATGGGTAATGCCCAGGTATTTCATGATCCTTACCGGGAAGGTAATTTCCTGTGGAGAATATCCTTCGTAATAGTGGAAGCGTCCCTGCATGGCGACGATCCTTTTCCCGCCAAGGGTACCGAAAATCAGTTTTCCGTGATGGCTCTCGACGGTTGAAACAGGAAAATTCGGAATGTCTTCATATTCAAGGATGGTCTCGATCTCAATTTCCTTGACCATACCCCCCAGTCCCGTGCCAAGAATGATCCCGATCTCAGGTTTCGCTTCAGTCCTGCTGCTTATGTAGGATACTGTCTCTTTTATTATCTTTAACATAATTGCGTATGTTGTTGTTGAAGTTTTCGCCGTCTTCATTCAGTATTTCGATGCCGACAGGCACATAATACATCCTCTCGCGGATTGAGTTTTCAATATTAGTGAATTTTCTCAACCTCGTGGCATCTTTTTCAGTGGTAAATATCAACTTTTCCCCGGCCTCCATTTCCATGAAAGTCCGTCTGATCCGTTCGATGTCCCTGTTGTTGTAAGCATGGTGGTCCGGGTAGTTCAGTTCTGTGATCTGGGTGGAGATGCTGCGGAGGTGTTTCTTGTATAACCGGGGACCCGCAATCCCTGTTACCATGAGGATCCGGGGTTTGATTTCCTTCATTCCTTCCAGGTTCATGGGATTCCTTGTATCGCTGAATACCGGTTGCGGTTCCCCGTAACTGAGTTTTGTAAAGAATAAATGCTGGAAGGGGTAAAGCTTGAGGTCCTTGACGATGATCCTTCGTTCAATGGGTTTGAGCCGGTCGGGGCATTTACTGATCAGTATGAGGTTGGCCCTGCGTTTTTCATAGGCCTGTTCCCTGAGGCGCCCTGCCGGAAGCAGGAGATCTTCCGAGATTGGCCGGTTGAAATCGATCAGGAGGATTGACAAGCCCGGTTTCACTTGGCGGTGCTGGTATGCATCATCGAGAAGGATGACGTCGAGGTCCGGGATCCTTTTCATTAATTCACGGATCCCGTTCGCCCTATTCCTGTCAACCGCTACATGGATATCAGGGTACTTACGCTTGATCTGTACCGGCTCATCGCCGATATCCCGGACACCTGAACCGGGACCGGCAAGTATGAAGTCCCGGGTTTTTCTTTTGTATCCCCTGCTCAGGGTAGCTACCCTGAACTCATCTTTCAGCAGATCCACCAGGTACTCGATATGGGGTGTTTTCCCGGTACCGCCAACGGTTATATTACCCACGGAAATACTGGGGATGGGGAACTCTGTTGAGCGGATGACCTGGTAATCAAAAAGAGTATTCCGGATCCAGACAACCAGCCCGTATAGAAGTGACAGGGGATACAGAAGAAGATAATAATTATTTCTGGCTGGCAGGGGCATAAGTGGATCCCTTCCTTATTAAGGCTCAGTGCAGTTCAAAGGTATACGGCAGCCTGGCCTGTATCCCGAACAATCCCTCCAGTTCATGGAGGGTTTCGAAATAACGGTAAAACTGTCCCAGTTCACGGCGAACCATCCGGGTTCGTGCATTTTCCGTGAGTTCCCGGATAAACAGGTTGATCGGGTCTTCAAGTTTCGGCAGGGAGAGAACACGGTATTTTTCGAGTCCCGCCATGGAGGCAGCAATCTCTATGGCATCGTTGAGGCCACCGTATGCATCGATCAATCCGTTCTCAAGGGCGTTCTCGCCGCTCCATACACGGCCGCCCCCAATGGCATCAACCTGCTCCACCGTCATCTGGCGTCCATCGGAGACCCTGCTGACAAAGGAGTCGTAGGTATCCTTCACCATTGACTGAAGAATGGTTTTTTCGTCCGCGGTCAGGGGCCTGAAAGGTGTCCCAATATCCGCATGGGGATTTGTCTTTGCGATATCCACTGTAATCCCGAGTTTCTTGTTCATAAATGGCTGCATGTTAGGAAGCATGGCAAATACCCCTATGGAGCCCGTGACCGTATTCGGCTGGGCCAGGATCGTGTCGGCAGGGGCCAGGATGTAATATCCACCGGAAGCGGCAACGTCCCCCATTGAAGCAACCAGTGGTTTGGCCTTGCTCGCCAGGTCGACCTCCCTCCAGATTACATCGGAGGCAAGGGCCCCGCCTCCCCCGGAATTTACCCTGAGCACGATGGCCTTGACGGAACTGTCCTTGCGGGCCTGTCGGATGGCCCTGGAGATACGGTCCGAACCGATGGTCCCCTCACCGGTATTGCCCAGCAGGATATCTCCGTGAGCATAGATAACGGCCACCTTATCCCTGGCAATACCCTTGTGATCTCTTTTTGCAACGACCTTTGTATATTTCCTGAGCCGGATCACCCTGGGGTCCTTATCTTTTTTTGTCCCGGTCAGTTCCTTAAGGGCATCGATCACCCCGTCCTTGTAAAGGAGCCTGTCCACCAGTCCATGTTCCAGTGCATCTCCGGCCGTGCGTACGGCAATATCATCCGCCAGGCGGTCCAGCAATTCAGGATCCACACCTCTCTGTTCCCCAATTCCCTTCAGCATGTAATCCCAGATCGAACTGATCCAGGTCATAATCTGTTCCCTGTTTTCGGGACTCATATGGTCATTCGTATAGGGCTCGACAAAGCTTTTGTAATCGCCCTGCCGGATCACCTGGGCCTCGATCCCGAGTTTATCGAGCGCTCCCTTGAAAAACATTATCTGGGAGCCTAGTCCCGTGAGAAAAAAGTTGCCATTCGGGTTCATGTACAGGCTGTCGGCAACCGATGCCAGGTAATAGGATTTTTGCGTGTATATGTCTGCAAAGGATACTATGAATTTCCCGGATTCCTTGAAATCAAGCAGGGCATTACGAATCTCTTCAGTGCTTCCGATCCCTGCATTGACGGAACTCAACTCGAGGTATATACCGGTAATGTTATCGTCTTTTTTCGCCTTCCTGATATTGCCCAGGATATTGTTAAGTCCCATTTCACGTAAGGACTTGAATCCTATGGGGAAATAGTTCAGGGGACTGTCAACGGTACGCTCGACGATCCTTTCATTCAATTTCATGAATAGAATGGTGTTGGGCTTTGCTTCAACCGGTTTTTCCGATGAGGATGCCGCGATCATTATTACGATAAGGAAGAAAAGGAGCAGCGTGCTCAGCAGTATCCCGGTAATGGTAGCCAGGGTGTATATAAGGAAGTTTTTCATAATCTTATGGTATGCCTGTTAAGTACTAAACGTATGAATTCAGGGGAATTATCAAAGATATATAAAAAAAATGCTGAAATTAACGCTGGCAAGGAAGCGATATGCATACACTTGTTTTATCGACGGGAAGTAATCTGGGGGACAGTAAGAGGAACCTCGAATCAGCCAGGATCCTTATTGAGAACAGGATCGGCCCTGTCCGGCTCGCTTCAGCTATTTACGAGTCACGGGCATGGGGGTACCCGAGTGAAAATCTCTTTTTCAACCAGTGCCTTGAAGTACAGACAGAGCTGGATGCGGGGGAATGCCTGGGACGCATCCTTGAAATTGAACAGGAGTTCGGCCGGAAGCGGAGCAAGACCGGCTACTCGGACCGGATTATTGATATCGACATCCTGTTTTATGATGAGCTTGTGCTGCGCACCGGGAGCCTCAGTATCCCTCATTCGAGAATGCATGAAAGAAGATTTGTTCTGCTTCCCCTTGCCGGGATAATGCCTGCCTTCGAACACCCGGTATTTCGCAAGACCATCAGCGAATTGCTGGAACAGTGTACCGATCCCCTGGAGGTCCGTCCCCTGGAAAACTGAAAGGGCACTCTCAACCCCTGGAGATCAGTCCCCTGGAAAACTGAAAGGGCACTCTCAACCCCTGGAGGTCTGCTGGCGGAAAATCCGTGGAGAATGCTTAATGTGATCTTTTCGTGGTGATATACGTATCAGTCAATTCGCCTGAGGCAGGGGAAAGCTGAGATACCGGATCCGCAGGATTTCAGGATATCCATCAGCTTCCGCTCGGAAGGATTATCGATGCATAAAACCAGGTTTTCTTCTGCATTCAATTCGATGAACCGGTCGATTATGAACTCTATGGCTCCGGAGGCTAGTCCCTCGGAACAGGCAGAGGCATAAAGAATACTTGCATGGCCCTTGAAGATCAGGAACAGCACGGTTGCGCAGAGGTTGTTATGTGAATCGTATGCTGCCCCGATCTGCCCGTAGCGGTGATGAATGGCATTTGTAGCGATCATCCGCAGTGAGGAAATTTTCTGGGGATTGAGCCTGGGCCTGCTGAATTTGTCCAGGCGGTAGGCAAACATCAGCATATCGTGCACGGATACATTTTTATCATAAGACAGGGAATGATCCGCTGCGAGCTCCAGCCGTTTTTCCATGGCGGGGCCATACCTTGACCGGATGACACTGTATGGGCGGATAAGATCAAGCTCGGCGGAGTTCAGGTACCGCGCCAGGCCGGAGGGGACAATGTTGAACTTGCTCAGGCACAATCCCCTCAGCCGGTATGCCGGAGGAATGGAACGGATAAAATGCAGGGTAACTTCGGGAGACGGGATCTTCGTCGAAAACACACCCAGCTGCCAGGCAAAATATGGTTGCCTGAGAAGTGTCCTGCCCAGTGATTTGCTGACGGGCAGGGGCATAACCGCGGTATGGTCCTCTGTGGCAAGGATCTCCCAATCGGGGCAAATGATATTCAGGTACCAGGATAAGGCGTAGATCAGTCCGTTGGGTGAAGCACCGATACACTTGTCATAGAAACCGGCAGCTTCATCCGGATCACGGATATGGATCAGTGATTTCAAATCATCCCTTCATCAGAAAAGCTAAAATAGGAATTATCCGCAATAATGAGGTGGTCGAGCAACTGGATATCCATGTTCCTGCTTGCATCTGAAATTTTGGTGGTGATCTTGATATCCGCTTCGCTTGGTTTAAGGTTGCCCGAAGGATGGTTATGGCAGAGGATCATTGAAGATGCCAGCCGGTCCAGAGCGTTCTTGAGGATCAGCCTGATATCGATGACGGTTCCCGATATACCTCCCTGGCTGATACGGATATTGTCAATGACACGGTTCGACCTGTTCAGGAGCAATACCCAGAATTCCTCGTGTGGAAGGTCGGCGATCAGGGGCTGGAACAGCGCGTAAACATCCTGGCTTCCGGAGATCCTGATCTTTTCACGGATCTCCGAACTCTTTCGTCTTCTCCCAAGTTCCAGCGCCGCGACAATGGTAATGGCCTTGACCGGTCCCATGCCATTATGCTTGACAAGGTCAGTAACGGTTTTTTTACCTAGTTCATGAAGGTTGTTACCTGCCTGGTTCAGTATCTGCCGGGCCAGCTCAACGGCTGATGTATCCGGTCCACCGCTGCGAATGAGAATTGCCAGGAGTTCTGCATTGCTCAGGCTGGTTATACCCTTGGCAAGGAGTTTCTCCCTGGGCCGGTCCTCCAGTGCCCATTCCTTGATGCCCTTACAGTTGTATGTATTCATTAGGCCTGTTTATTCTATATGACGGACAGGCCAATAAATCGGTGGTTAGGATTCTGCAGATTGCAATCAATCATTTTCAGGGAGTATTCATTTGACGCCTCAGCGTCTTTTGAGTAGCAAAATATGCAGCGGAGAATGAATACTCCCGGAAAATAAAAAACCCCCTTCGGAATGAAGAGGGTTGGTCCACTGAGGGATATATTAATTTACAAACTGTTAACGTGTTGTGTCAGCTTCGATTTGAGGTTGGCAGCCTTGTTACTGTGAATGATATTCTTCTTGGCCAGCTTGTCCAGCATGGAAGAAACCTTTGGTAACATTTCTTCGGCAGCTTTTTTCTCCTTTGTGCTTCGGAGCTCTTTGATAGCATTACGGGTAGTCTTTGCGTAATACCTGTTGTGCACCTTACGTTTCTCGCTCTGCCTGATCCTTTTCTTTGCTGATAAATGATGTGCCATTCTCTTTGAATCTTTAATTGGGCATGCAAAAATACATATAATTTTGAATTAAAAAAATAATTATTCCCGGCCTCTCAGGACTGTACTGGGACTTTTTCCATGAGGGTCGACATGACATTAAACAACTCGCTTATATTCAGTGGCTTGCCTAGAAATGCATCGCATCCGGCATGCTTCCATTTCTCGGATTCCGCCGAACCGGGATATGCACTCACGGCAACCACGGGAATCCAGGGTTTGAAACGTTTGATCCTGCGGGTGGCTTCATACCCGTCCAGAACGGGCATCTTCACGTCCATCAGGACAAAGTCAATGGCTTCGTCTTTCTTCACTGCATTGACCGCTTTCAGACCGTTATTTACACTTATTACCCGGGCTTTTGTGGTGGTCAGGAAACCCTCGAGCAGGAGAAGGTTTGTTTCTACGTCATCTACGATCAGGATGGTTTTGCCAGACCAGTCCGGCTGAGGCCGGGATGCCTGATTATCTGTAACCTCAACCCTTTGGCTACCCGGGGGCTGTATATCAACGGTGAACCAGAAGTTCCTGGCGGTGCTGGGCTTCCTCTCGATCCAGATGATGCCTCCCAGCCCGGAAAGCGTTTCAGTGATTCCGGATAAAAGGTCGGCCTCCCTGTTAAGTTCATCTTCATAGCTGGAATGATCATAGGCCGGTCCCGTGGGTTCACTAACATAGAACGAAAGATGATCACCCCTGTCAAGTTTATAACCGAATTCTATGCTCCCTTTCCCGGTTTGCTGTATGACACGGTTAAGCAGAATCTCGAAAATGTCGCCGAGTACCCGGGGATCGGTGTGGACCATGAAGTGCTCAAGGGAACCCGGTGTGTTCAGGATCAGCAAGATGCTGCTCTGGTTTTTCTCAAGAAGTTCCGCCTGTTTGCGCCGGTGGATTTCCCTGAGACAGCTGTATATGTAAAAATCCTTTTTCAGAATCCAACTCGTGAATGGATTTGCAAGTTACAAAACGGGGCGGCACCTTAGAAACACCTGCAATGATTTGGATTACTGGAACAGGTGATTTGAATCACCTTGAAGCTGTATTCATTGATTAACAGCGACTTAAGAGACAAGCAGGGTTGGAAATTAAGGACTGTGAGAGAAACCGCAATTACTGTTTCTCTCTGAGATAATTGAATACATAGCAAAGGTCACGGGCCATTTCCCGGCAGCGTTCATCGTATTTCCGACTTTCCTGCCTCGTCCCGTCATATGCCTTGGGATCATCGTAGGGAAGGGATATCCTGTTTCCGGCACCGGGGATAAAGGGACAGGCCTCATCTGCGTCGGAACACACCATAATGGCGAGGAAATTTGTACGTGGATTGGCGGGATCATCGTATTTTTTTGAGAACATGGGACCGGAGGGCGGATGGTGACCGTTGCTGATCAGATACCGGGTATTATCCTTATGTTCCTTCATTTTCTCAACCCTGAAACCAGCTCTCCGGATGGCTGCAACAGCCCTGGAGTCAAATGCAGTGGCTTCCGTACCGCCGGAATAACACCGGATGCCTTTGATACCGTAATATTGAGCCGCCGTTTCTGCCCATACCTGCCCAAACTGGCTTCTCCTGGAATTGTGGGTGCAGATGACTATTATCACCGCCTCCCTTTGCTCCTTAATGGAAGATAAAATGTGATCACCGATACCTGTAAGGATCCTGAGTCTTTCAGCAGGAATCCCCCGGAATTCGGATTCTATGTTCTCAAGGTAGGATCTGAGCCCGGCATTGAATGTCTGATCCAACATGTGCCTGGTGTTAGAATGGGTACGGGGATTAATGGTAAGGTTTTTTGGCAAAGACCGTAATGCTGTAAATTCCCGTACCACCCGGGCTGTTCATTTCTTCGGTAACACCGTATTTCCCTGTAATTTCTTCGGGAAGTTCAATTTTACGTTTCTTCATTACCGTTATATTCCCGAACCCTGTAAGCCTGACGATCTCCAGGTACTGTTCTTCCCGGAGTGCCCCGGCCACGCATCCTGCATACATTTCAGCCTCCTTGAGAAGGGCTTCAGGCAATTCTCCGTCGGTAACAATATCTGATATACTCAGGTGTCCCCCGGGCCTGAGAATCCTGAAAGTCTCCCTGAAGGCGGCTGATTTATCCGGTGCGAGGTTGAAGACACAGTTGCTGATGACAACGTCTGCCAGGTTCTCATCAAGAGGGGTATTTTCAATTTCCCCAAGGAGGAATTCAACGTTATTGAAACCCAGTTTCTTTGTATTCTCTCTTGCCTTTGACAGCATTTCTTCGGTCATGTCGATCCCGATAATCCTGCCGTTCTCGCCGGTCTCCCCCGCTGCAATAAAACAATCATTTCCCGCGCCGGAGCCCATGTCAACAACGGTATCTCCCGGACGGATAAAAGCATACTGTGTGGGCAAACCGCATCCCAGTCCCATGTCAGCCTCACTTTCGTAACCTTTGACCTGGCTGTAATCCTCGGACATAATGGAATAATCCATAGCATCACCGCATCCACAGCCACATGAGCCACTGGTTTTATCCTTCTGAATGGCAATGCCCGCATACCTGTCGCGAACCAATTTTCTGATCTCTTCATGTGTTTCCATATCGGGTAAATTTCAGATGGCCAAAATTAAGAAACATGGAGAATATACCCATATATTTCTGATAAATATTGGCACCTTGAAACCGCAGCGGCAATTAAAACACTGCTACATCGCTTCCCGATGTCAGGCAGTTTGTTTAATTGCCGCAACGGGGGAATAGAAAAAGGGCCGTCCCGATATATTGAGACAGCCCCTGATCCTTAACGTTTTCCCGCCCTCTTACTTGATGGCAATCTTGCGGGCAGGCTTTGCCTTGGCTTCTTCTTTCTTCGGAATGTTTACACTCAGGACTCCATTCTTATGGGAAGCCGTGATATTTTCAGCGTCCACCGTTTCAGGTATGGTGAAAGAACGGCTGAACCTGCTGTAACGGAATTCCCTGCGGCTGAAATGATCCTGGTTCTCTTCATTCCTGTCTTCCCTTGAAGAAGAGATCGTCAGACAATTATTGTCAAGATCGATCAGGAAATCTTTCTTTTCCAGCCCCGGTGCGGCAACCTCTATGGTAAATTCATTTTCACCTTCCGCGACATTGACCGCCGGCAGGCTTTGAAAACCGCTTTTGCGGTAGTGGGCAGGATAGAAATCCATCCCAAAGAAATCATCTAAGAGATTCGGATAAGTTCTGTTGATTTTTGCTAACATGATTTGTGTCCTCCATTATTTTAATTAAACATTGTTGTATGATTTCTGATCCACTACAGTCAAAGCCTGTGCCAGCCGGAAATCCATGACAGGATTATCCACGGGGCTGACAGAATGGCACAATAAATAATGAGCAGACTGCCAGAATGGCACAATCTGACAATATTTCGGAAATACATATCTTTATCTGTCTATGGATGATAAGCTGATATGAACCAGGATCCGCGAGTTATAGAGTATATTGAACAATTCAGCCCAGAATACCGGGAGATCCTGTTCCGGCTTCGTGCATACATCTTCGAAGTGGTTCCGGATGTGGAGGAAGCCATCAAATGGAGTTCGCCTACTTTCAGTTTCCGGAACAAGCCCGTTTGTTACCTGAAGGGTTTAAAGAATCATGTGACCCTGGCCTTCCACAATGGGACCATGCTGAATGATTCCGGGGGACTCCTGCTGGGGACCGGGAAATATCTACGTTTTATCCGGTATAAATCACCCGGGGAGATTGATGAAGAGCAGGTCAGGATCTGGATCCTGGAAGGATTTTATACCTGACCGGGATAGCGGATGGATTCCTTTGGTTCCGTGATGCTTTTCAGACCTTCATTGAGGAGCTGATCTTCCGGTTGAACAGGATGAAGATTCCAAGGACCAGTCCGAACTGGACAAGGCAGGTCATCACGCTGAACGGATCGAAAGGATTGTACCAGGCATCCGGGGCAAAGACCGTAGCGGACAGGAACATCCACCATACCAGGAGGACAAGGGCTGCAATGGGAATGAAAAAACGAATGCTCAGTGACCAGGCCCTGCCTGTTTTCCAGTCGTTCGGTATGGCATTGATATCGGAAGAAATCGCGGAAATCCTGTTCCGGATAATGGCAAATGCGATGAAGGCCCCGGAGATCATCAGGCCAATGCCCCATACAAAGTCCTGGTTGCTCAGAAAGTTGAGGTTTCTTGCCGAGGGCAGTCCCAGCAGATAGACCACAACGACCACGACCCCAATGGCCTGGGATCTTTTCAGTCCCGTATCAAGCAATACCCTGGTGGATAGTTCAAACATGGAAATGATGGATGAAAAACCGGCGAATGCCAATCCCAGGAAAAACAGGACCGCCAGGGGTGTCCCCATGGCCATCCTGGCAAACAGTTGTGGCATCCAGATGAACGTCAGTCCCGTAGAAGCAGGGCCGCTGCTTCGCATGACTTCGAGGGTTTCCTGTCCGTTCATACCCATTTCGTTCTGCAGGACCGAGAATACCGTACCGAAAATCATGATGGCTGCCAGGATTGAGACGGTATTGTTGCCGATTCCCGTGATTACGGCATTTTTTACAACACGGTGCCGGCTTTGCATATAGGCGGCGTATGTAAGGAAGAGTCCCCAGCCTGCACCCGTATCCCAGGCATTCTGGGTCAGTGCTGCCAGCCAGGTAGAGGGTTCCTTCAGCTGGCTCCACTGCGGTGTGAAGAGATATTTAATTCCCTCTCCGGATCCCGGGAGGGTGACGGCGCGGACAACGGAGATCAGGACAATGATAAGCAGGATGGGGATGAGGATCTTATTAACCTTCTCGATCGAACGTATCCCTTTCCAGATAGCCAGCGCTCCCAGGATTACGGCCAGGGAGTGAAAAAGGAATGGCCAGCCGCCACCCTGATACCGGTCCCACACAGCCATGGCATCCGGGGTAGTATCGGGAAGTGAATGGGTAAGGGTATAAATGAAATAGTAGATACACCATCCCACCACCACGGTATAAAAAAATGCGATCGCCGTGGATACAAATGCTATGAATGTCCCCATCCAGGCCAGCTTTTTGCCAACGGCCTTTACAAAAATGCCGATGACACCTGATCTGAATTTCCTTCCCAGTGCGTATTCTGCTATGATCAGGGGAATGCTCCAGAGGAACAGGAATACCAGCCAGGCAAGCAGGAAGGCACCGGCCCCTTCATCACCGCCGCCGGCTTCTTGAGGCTCTCCGCCATTCCCCTGGTCGTGGCCGGCCCGCTTGCGTGGGGCTTGCTGATCTGCGGCTGCGTGCCCATCGCTCTTGGCCAGGGTCTCACCGGACCCAACCTCAACGCCCTGATCTCCCGCCATGCCGGCGAAGGCCGCCCACATGTTCGGCGGCCCGGAGATGGTCGT
>CBFDEE010000025.1:0-13422 GCA_965603745.1 uncultured Bacteroides sp.
AGGCATCCGGGAAGGAGTCCCAGTACGGCGGCTATAAGGATCTGCAGGAGGGGATTCTTCTCAAATGTCCTGTTCCAGCGTCCCCGGGTCTGGACTGACAGGTATTCTATCAGCAGCATCATGACAATTACGAATGCGGTGATTACCAGCGCGTGCCGCAGTATCTCAACGAGGAACTGGAAGACATTCTCAAAGTGAATATCCCCACTTATCAGTCCCCCGTGGCCGCCATGTGAGTGTTCCTGCATATCTTCCGCTTTAGGATTTCAGTTTTTTGAATTTAAAGATCCTGTATGGTTTCGGGGGAACGGGATCAAATCCATGGGTGCCCCAGGGGTGGCAGCGCAGGATCCGGTACACGGCCAGGTAAGTCCCCCGTATCATCCCGTGCGTCCGGAGCGCTTCAATGGCGTACTTTGAACAGCTGGGAACATGCCTGCATGAGGTAGGCAGAAGCGGGGAAATGGTATACTGGTAGATCCGGATCGGGATGATTGCGATCCAGATAAGGGCCATCCGCAGGTTTTTCAGAAATTTTCTCATCCGGTTCTGTTTCGCAATGGGGCGGGAACTGTACACTGATTAATATATGAAAAATACTCTATCCTGCAGGGAATTGAGGTATTTATTTTAATTCTTTTTAATCTGTTCCAGCCCTGTACCTGAATTGAAATAAACATTATATTTACGGCTCGATACATAAAAAATGTTTAAAAGCATATAATTATGGCGAACGTAAAAAAGATCAAGGGAACCATCGGCATCCTGACCGGGGGCGGAGATGTCCCCGGCCTGAACCCGGCCATCCGGGCCATAACTATTCGCGCCCTCAGGGAAGAATACAGGGTGCTTGGACTGAGAAGGGGCTGGGCCGGCATCATGGAACTGACACGCGACAAGAAAGCTGACAACAGCGAAAATATAATCGAACTTACCGAAGAAATTGTAAACAGGGCCGGGCGGACTGGCGGGACTTTCCTGCACACTTCCCGTACACGTCCCAGTCATTGTCCGCTGATTAACGTTCCGGTACAACTGAAAGACACCTATGATAAGGAAGTCAATGACCTCACACCGGAGATCATTAAAAACCTCGAATGGCTGGGAATTGATTTCCTGATCCCGATCGGCGGAGATGATACCCTCAGCTATGCCGTGAGGATGTACCAGGAAGGGGTCAAGGTTATTGCAATTCCCAAAACGATGGATAACGACGTTCCCGGAACGGATTACTGCATCGGGTTCAGTACCTGCATTACGCGTACCATCCATATGTGCAACATCATCCGTACTTCTGCCGGCTCACACGAACGCATCCTGGTGCTCGAGGTATTCGGGCGTTACGCGGGATTTACAGCGATGCTTCCCACCATGGCCGGTGCAGCCAATCGCTGCGTCATCCCGGAATACAAATTTGACCTGGAGCATCTTACAGAGCTGATGGTGGATGACCGCAACCGGAATCCAAGCAAATATTCCATTGTGCTGGTCTCCGAAGGTGCCATGATAAAGGATATGAAGGAGATGTCCTTCACTGATATGGAAAAGGACATGTTCGGCCACGCAAAGCTCGGGGGGATTGGGGATGTTGTATCGGAAAAGATCAAGGAGATGTCACCCAAATACAATAATGGCAACCGGGTTAACATCATCAACCAGCGCCTGGGATATATGGTACGCGGCGGTGATCCCGATGCGATCGATTCCATCGTGCCCATGGCCTACGGGAACCTGGCGCTTGACCTGATCCTCAAAGGTATCCATGGAAGGCTTGTAGTCCTCAGGAACGGGCGTTATGACAATGCCCCGCTTGACGTGGTAACAAGTTCGAAGAAACTGGTGGATGTTAAGAAGCATTACAATACGGACCGTCTCAGGCCGCATTACAAAAGCTTCGAGTTCCAGCCCCTCTTCATCATGACCGGAAGCTCCTAGCAGGATTAATAACATCTTCATTGATTCCCTGCCCATAACACTGAAGGCATTACTGAATCGTCGCTGAATTTTGTGCCGGTAAGCACAAAATAAGGCTCCTCATTCAGTAATGCCATCAGCTATAAATGCTTATTTGATTACCAGCCGGATGCTGTTCTGCTGATTCCCTGACACAAGCTCACAAAGGTAAATGCCTCTGGCGGCCAGTCTTCCGGCATCTGAATCAAGGTTCCATGTGAGTTCATGATCTCCGGCAGGAAGCATTTCATCCAGGAGGGATCTTACCAGCCTGCCGTTCAGGTCATAGATATTTACCGTGGTTGCGGCTGCCGACGGCAGTGTGAACCGTATCCTGGCATACTCCCGGGCCGGATTAGGATAGCTGTTAAGTTTAAGGGACTGATCCGCCCTGTTCGGGAGAGCATGATTATGACTGGTTCTATCGATGTAGAATTTCAGCCCGGCGACCCTGTTCCCGGCGTAGAGGTAATTACTCTCCGGTTCACAAATATTAAGTGCGAAGCTGTAATCACCGAACTTATTCAGGGTTTTGACCAGCAGGGTGTTTTTACCGTTCTTAATGTTGATCATTGCCACGTTCCCTCCCCTGTCAGAGTCCCCGTATGCATTGGTGGATGTAGAGGAATAGACGAGTTCAGCATTTAAATAAACATATATGGCTTCATGGCTTCCCAGCCAGAGTTCCGCCTGCTGATCTTTTGTGGCTTCGAAGCAGGTATAGGCGTATGAAACCATATCTGTCTGTCCCGAATAAAATGCATGCAGGTCAATCCTGTCATCGAAAAAGTAAACGGGCTGGGACCATCCGTTGTTTCCTGGTACCGGCCGGATCAATGCTTCATCCGGGATGAATTCCTGGGAAATGTCTGTTCCTGCGAAGGCCTGTGAGAGTATCCAGGTCCGGTTGGACTGCCCGAACTTACCGTCCTGGTGCTGTGATTTCTTGACCCTTTTCATGGCCTCTTCGACAGGAACCCCTTCCACGTGTATTTTTGCCGGGTCATTTGTCCCCAATCCGACCTTCTCGGCAAGGGTAATGTGTGCCACATCATCCGGATTGAGTCCCATCAGTTTTGCCCCTGTATGGTCGACGGCCACGGGATCGGCACCGGCCAGTACAGTATTGAACCGCACCTGGTTGTACCCTTTGTTTGTCTTCTCGGTCTCAAGGCACATGATGGCATCCACCACCACAAAATCAATATCTGCCACATTGCATAAATCCACAATGGCCTCCGTTGTCCAGACCCTGTGTTCCACTTCATGGAGGATTCCCTGGGGACATAGGGCGGTGCCGCTGGCTTTGTTGTAACCGTAATAACATCCCGGGGCCGAACCGATCTGGAGCTTGAGTGCACTGGTGATCCCTGTATTGTGGATCTTGAGTACCGGGACCGCGATATAAACATCTGCCTCAACCTCGGATTTGTGCACATAATACTTGGATCCCTGCACGGCAGAGGTGCCTTCGCTGCCCAGGTCGATCTCAATCAGGTCGTCGGTGGACTGGTTCAGATTGAGCAGGCTGAGATTAATTCCTGACAGGTCGGAATCCGTCAGCAGGTCTATATACCCGGAATTCCCCCATACGGAAGTCGGATCTCCGGGATCATCATTGGTCCTGGCAGTCCCTTCTGCAACCACTATCTCAACGTCTTTTTCCGTGTAATCGGCGATGTGCCTGATAAGGGCCTTGACCACCCTGACATCCGTGTTCTCTCCTTCTCCTGAGGGACTATCCCTTCCAACCAGGTTCACCTTGATCAGCACCTTATCTCCCTTCTTCACCACCCATTGAAGTCCCCCCTGCAGTTCGATAGCTTTTCCGACCATTTCTTCAATATGATCATACGAAGGATTTTCCGTTCTTGCAACCTGGTCTGAAAGCCCTGAATAGTCCGAGGTGACAATCCCCACAATGGTCGTGGCACCGCTGACCGCATCAAAATCAGATTCATACCGGTATGTTCCCTGCTCGACATCCAGTGTAGAGACCGCCAGGTCCCATGCTATTGCCGACACTGCTGCCGCCAGGATAATGTACCTGGTTATCCTGATTTTTCTTTTTTTGCGAGTCATAAAGCCTTAAGGAGATTTGAAATATTGTTAAACCAGGTTATAGATAAACCCAAGTATAAGGGCCCCGGTGATACCGCATGCAAGATACAGAATTAATACGGTTCTTTTAAAGCTTGCCTGCATAATTACCAGATTGGATATTTTCGTCACCGGTCCGGAGATGAAAAATGCAAGAACGGCGCCCTTGGACATTCCCAGGTCAGCCAGCTGCTGAACCACGGGGATGGCAGCTCCCCCGCAAACATAAAAAGGAACCCCGGCACCGGTTGATATAACCACGGATAATAAGTTATCACTGTCGAAAAGCTTGACGATGATCTTCGGATTGACGGCAATTTTAATGGCTGCTGCAAGAATGATCGCCAGGAAAAAATATTTACCGACGTACAGGCTCATTTTATAAAACTCGGATAAAAATCCCCTGAAGCTTCTTTCGTTTCCGTTATCGGGGAACCTTTCCAGGGAGATATCCTGGGCATCCGCAATCAATTTGTCAGGATTCAGAATTTGCCTTTTCTCCAGCCAGAGGGTGGCGTATCCGGCAAGGGATCCGAGCAGGAATGCCGATGCTGCCCTGAGAATTGCCATTTCCAGACCCATTGCGCCTGCCGTAAGGATGAACAGGTTCGGATTTATCAGAGGGGAAGCTACCATAAGCGCCATTAACACCGGCAGCGGCACACCGATACCCAGAAGTGCAGCGGACAATGGAATGATGATATAGGACCCCAGAGGGGAGACCATGCCGACCAGTGAGGCGATCAATATGGATAAAGTGAAATTCGTACGGCTGAAGAAAGCCGCCATTCGCTGTCTGGTAATATATATCTTGAGAAGCGTGGAAGCTGCAATGCCAAGCACGAGATATGGCCAGAGCTGTCCCAGCAGGCTGATGGCCTCAAGGAGGATCTCCCGGGTATAGCTCGCATGGAAATGATCCAGGAACCGGTAGAAGACCGAACCCGGGAAAAGCGGCAGCAGCTGGATTATCATATCGGACAGCTAAGCAATATTTATGTGCTTCTTACAGGCCGGAGTGGCCTGAAAATGGATGGTATATCCTCCACATGGGTGCTTATGCAGATGGCAGCCTGCCTACCGCACAACGTAGATCCAGGTGTTGGGAGATATCTTTGACCGGACAATCTCCAGCCCGTCAAGGGCCTGCCTGAAGTTCGTGTATGATTCGGCCGATACCAGGTTCCAGTAACCGGCGGTGACGATTTCAGCATTGTATCCCATCCCGGCAACTTTCGCGGAATAATCCCTTGCATATTCAGGCGTCTGGAAGCTTCCGGCGATCAGGTAATAGGTTCCGGCAGCAGCAGTGACGTGTTTCCCTCCCTTCGATGTAATTTCGTTTTCGTAGTACTGTATGATAGAATCTATCCTGGCCTGGGATTCTCTCTGGAGCTGTGCAAGGGAGAACTGGTATTCTGCTTCCTGGGAGGCCAGTTGCTGCTCAAGATTGTAAATGTATACTTCCAGGGTATCGCCGCCCTTCTTAAGTACTTTTTCATTTATAAACTTGCATCCGGAGAGTGCAAAGGAGCCGATGATCAGAATAAACAGAACCTTTTTCATATTCTAATGGTTTTATTTGCGTTATGGTTTTAATTTCAGGTTTGAACAAAGGTAAAGATTTCCTGCATAATAGCCTAATTTTCAAAATGTAATGAATTTGATAATTCCTTTCCGGTTTGTTCCGGCAACAGATCATGCGGAATTTTCAGCCGGGATGCATTGAAATTTCCCTTACTTTTGCTCTATACAAAAACCCTGGTGACATGGCAGATCTTTCGGTAGATTTTATGGGACTCACATTGCGGAATCCCATAATTATTGGAAGTTCCGGACTTACGGATAATATGGAATCCATACGTAACCTGGAACAGAACGGGGCAGGGGCACTGGTACTGAAATCATTGTTCGAAGAGGAAATCGTACTTGAGAAGCAGGCCAGGCTCAGCCAGATGCAGTCCGGAGGGGACCTGTACCCTGAAAGCCTTGATTATTACCGCTATGAGGATGCTCCTGCGGAAAGTACATCCGGCTATCTTGACACCATCCGGAATGCGAAAAAACAGGTGTCCGTACCTGTCATGGCAAGCATCAACTGCATGACCGCCGAACAGTGGACCTGGTTTCCGGGGGAGATTGAAAAGGCAGGGGCAGATGCGCTTGAACTGAATCTATTTATTTTGCCCTCCGATATGAGCAGAAGTGTGGAGGAAAGCGAAAAGATTTACTTTAACGTGATAGGCGAGGTGGCTGACAAAATAAACATTCCGGTATCCCTGAAGATATCCTACTATTTCTCGAACCTGGCAAGCATGATCAAGCGCCTGTCGGAGACCAGTGTGAAGGGACTCGTACTGTTTAACCGTTTCTACAGTCCTGACATTGATCCTGATACATTTGAAATCACATCCGGCAATATCCTGAGTTCACCGGGTGATCTTTCCCTTTCCCTGCGCTGGATTGCCATTATGTCCGGCCGGGTGAGCTGTGATCTGGCAGCTTCCACGGGGGTGCACGATGGAGAGGCCCTGATCAAACAACTGCTGGCAGGCGCCAATGCCGTTCAGGTTGTATCCACCATCTATAAACACGGGGGGGAAAGAATAGCACAGATGCTTTATGAACTGGAGACATGGATGGAAAAGCACAGATTCAGCAGTATCGGTGACTTCAGGGGGAAACTCAGCCAGGAAAAGAGCAGTAATCCGGCTGCCTATGAGCGTGTGCAGTTCATGAAGTACTTCAGGGGATTCACCGGATGAACCAAATCAAGCCTCCGGAACCTTTTGCCCATGAGGAATGATATCGTCACCGATGAATTTGTTAAGGCGCTGCGGGATTATTCCTATTTGCTGAACCGGGAGTATCCCAGGAAATCCATTCTGAAGATCATAGGTGACAGGTACCTGCTTAATACCTTCCAGCGAATCCTTCTCTCAAGGGGAATATTCCCCGAAGCTGAAGTTCGCGGGAGGATGCAGAGGACAGAGAAAAGCATTGAGGGACAGGAGCTCTATATCGATGCATACAATGTACTGTATACGGTCTGCAATTACCTGCTGGGCCGGATGGTTTTCATCGCAAACGATCATTTCATAAGGGATGCAGGTGAGGTTTATGGTAAGCCGCATGATGACCCGATTTTCAAAAGAAGCATTGAATTATGCTTTTCCTGCCTCAGGAAGCATAAACCCGCCAGGGTGGAACTTCTGCTCGACAGTCCCGTGTCACACAGCGCAGAACTGGCAGGCAGACTGAGGGATTTGATCCATGAGAACGGCCTCGAGGGAGATGCGCAGATCGATAAAAATCCGGATGCAAGACTCATACGTCAGGAGAAGGGCATGATCGTCACTTCCGATTCGGATATCCTTGACAACACTGATCTGCCCGTGCTGGATCTGGCCCACCTGGTTCTGAAAGAAAATTTTGAACTGCAGCTTCCGGACCTGGAGGCCCTGCTCGGCTGAGAAATGCCGCCCCCTTGTCTGAGAAAAGTCCCTCGCCTCTATCTTTTCATGTACAGCATCCGGACAGGCTCGGAGGACCTGCTCCCGGAATAAAGGACAGCGGTGTACACACCCGGTGAAAGTTCAGGATAGCGGCCGCTGAAATCAATATCTATTTTCTGCCAGCCTTCCTCTCCAAGCCCGATCTCGTATATATCGATGAGTTGTCCCAGGCTATTGAACAGTTTGACCGTCTTCACCTTCGCAATGTCCCTTGAATGAATATATATCCAGAGGCTTGTCAGGGAGGTAAAAGGATTCGGGAATACCGAAGCAATAAGGGTGGATTCCTCGGGTTCCGTGAAATTAGCGGAAGTGGCCTCAAATCCCCCGATCTTACTTGCATACTCGCTGGTCGCACCACCCCAGGAAGGAGAATAATTACCTCCAACGGCTGCATCCGTTACCCCTTCAGGCAGCGGCAGGGGCTGCTTGACGGTGACCGCGGCACCGGAATCCGCACGCACGACTGAATCAACTGCCACGAAGGAGGTATACTGTGTCAGCAGGTTGTACTTCAGTCCCAATGCGGTTACCTCCTCTTTTATGGAATCCTTGTACGCTTCTTCGGTTTGCCAGTCCCCGGACGGAACCCTGGCATAATCGTCCAGCAGCTGGATTTTATGCCTTGCCCATAGGTACCGGAGCGCAACGTTGTTCGTGTCAGCCTCGTACTGGCCGGCATCCAGATTGTCCGTGTGAGCCAGATTTCCGCTGGTACCGCTGATATGGATCTCCCCTGCCAGTTCTCCATGGTATTTTCCGAAAAGAATTACCGGCCGTTCGGCAAAGACGTCGGGGACATTCGGGGGCTCAACATCATAGACGCTAAATTCTTCGAAACCGATATCGATGTTTGTCAGTACCGGGTACTCGATGTATTTTCTGAACCGTTCTGCCGAGGTTTCGGCATCGGTCTGGTTTAACAGGACAAATGGTTCTCCCATCCCTACATGCGCTATTCCTTCAATGATATATCGATTGCATGAGGACCCGATACCAAAAGCAAAGAAATTTGCATTACCAAGATTTTTGCGGATGAGGTCGTATGACTGGCGTTCTACGCTTACATAACCGTCCGTGGCGATTATGAAGGTCCTGGAAAAGTCCTCCGTGCCCGGGAGGGACAGAGCCCTTTTAAGGGCACTCAGCAATTCCGTTCCGCCACCACCGGTCTGGTTGTCGAGGGCATCGATCGCCATGTTAATATTTGCCGTTGTCGCCATAAGTGAAGTCTCGGACAGAAGGTAATTTCCGCCTGCAAAAAACACCATGTTGAAACGGTCATATTCCCTTAATCCCCCGATCAGATCCCTGAGCAGAGCCTTCGAAACCTCTATGGGAAAACCTCTCATGGAACCCGAAACATCCATGATGAACACGTATTCACGGGCAGGAACCTGGTAATCCTGTGGATTTTTCGGAGGCTGGAACATGGCCAGGAAGAAATTCTCATCCTCCCCTTCGTAGGCCAGTAATCCTGATTTGATCTGTGCCCCGGCAAGCTGGTATTTAACAACCACATCCTTATTCCCATTCAGATCTTCCGAAGCACATGCAGTCTGATTTGTTGGACCGCTGAAAAACATGTTCGTGTGAGAGGGACTGTAGACATCCTGGATTTTCATGCCCGCATTGATGCATATGTCAAAATGAAAGTCGTACAGGGGATCCTCCCCTTCGTGCTGGTAAGGAGTCTCGGTCCATCCTTCGCCTTCCTCAGAAGGGCTTACGTAGCGGGGACCAACGATGGTGGGATAGGCGAACTCATATTCTCCTTCAACAGGTATCAGCAGTTCGGTATACCTCATTTCCACCTCGATGGTGTCACCCGGAATTATGTTCCCCACACTCATCTTGAAGACATTGGGCCTTTCCTGTTCAAGCAGGGTTACGGTCTTGCCTTCCTCCTTAGCCTCCTCGTAAACCTCCTTAGCCTCCTCCTTCTCCATGATCATGGCGATCAGGACCCTGTTCCCGATGGACATCTGCATGTAGTGCACCGCAGCCCGGGTGGACGCGGGAAACACATAAATGGCTTCCAGCACGGAATCCCCTTCATTGCAATAAGTCTGTTTAACAGACACATTGGCGATCACCCCGCTGATATGGACATCGGCGGAGGTAGATTTCAGGGGCATCTGGTCAATAGAAGTGTCATTACTCATGACGAAGAAATATGGAGAAAGAGTCTTGTCCTCATCATCCTGGGACTGTGCCGGCAGGCATGTGAGGACCGCCATAAGCACCGGTAAGAGAAAAAAGGCTTTCCCTTGTCTCTGGAAAAAAGTCATGGTTTTCATCTTATAAGGTTAAGATTGGTTTATCCGTGGGTTCGTTTTCCCTGTATTCGTATCGATGTAAAATTCACGATCGGCAACGACTGGTGAACATAAATCAGATGAAAAACAGGTCCCCGGGGTTGCTTACTGCTGAAGGTTTCTTAAAGGGATGTTAAATTGTTGTTCTATAAAGGAATAAGAAATCCTTTATTCCTATTTTAGCAACATGTCAGGGAATAATTTGCATACCGGACCGGCGGGGAATACATGGTTTTTCGAAAACGTGAACCTGTATTCCATATTCTGTCCCCATAAATTCGGCGAATACAGGGAAAACCATCAATTCGGGAATTTCAACAAGGGCGAATTCATTTATTTCGACGATTACCCCCCGTCTCCGGATCAACCGCCGGATTAATCGACAGGTAATCAGCTGGCCAGCCACCTGGCCAGCCTATACCAGGTCCACTGCATCCTCGGGCATCCAGTGCGAATCCATTCCTTCCCACTTGATGGTGCACCCGATGGGATTGGTAATCGGTACACTCACCGCAGCTCCCGAAGTGAGCTCCTCCAGTGCCCTGTCCAGGTCGTTTACCGTAATGCCGGAGGCGTCCCGGGGACTGTCGGTTGCCCGCCCTGTATAGACCAGTTCCCTTTTCTTGTCGAAAACATAAAAATGCGGAGTTCTCAGAGCCCCGTATGCCTTTGCAATATCCTGGCTTTCATCATAAAGATAGAGCCAGGGGAAGGAATATTGCTCCATTCGTTTTTTCATGTTGTCGAAACTGTCCGCAGGATATGTCCGTGCCGAATTGGAGCCGATACCTATGAACCGGACACCCTTGCCGGCAAAACGCTCTGCCGTTTTCCGGGTTACCTCATCGGAGCCAATAACATATGGACAATGGTTGCAGGTAAAGAATACAACCAGGTAAGGATCCTGGAAATCAGATAGTTTATATGTATTCCCGTCCGTTGCGGGAAGTTCGAAATCAGGGGCAGTTTCCCCCGGCTGCAGTGTAAATGCCATGATCTGGATTTGTTAGATTGTTCCTTGGGCAAATTTATTTAAAATTATTCTAAATAACGCACTCCGGGTAAAAATGTTTCAGACCCTCCTGGTGACTATACTGCACCGGCTTCCTTCAGGCATGCCAGCATATTCTCCCAGGTCCGATCGATATCATTATCCAGACCTATGGACAAACGTGTCAACCCGTCCGACAGGCCGATCTGCTTCTGGATCTCCTCGGGTACTTCAGATGAGGTGCTGTGTCCGGAACAGGAGAAAAGCGTTTTAAAATACCCCAGGCTGACCGCGAGGTATCCGATATCATTATCCTGCATGGCCTGCATGACCCTGTATGATTTTTCATGACTGTCCAGGTCAATAGCCAGCATCCCGCCATATCCGAATTCAGGGTTCATGAACTCATTCAGCAAGGCATGCTGGGGATGGGATTTGAGTCCCGGGTAGATCGTCCTTAGCCCTGTTTCCTCCATGCGCTCCGCTATGTACATGGCATTCCGGCTATGCTGCTTCATGCGGATATGAAGGGTATGAAGGTTCTTAAGGATGCCTGATGAGCGGATCGGATCCAGTACCGGACCCAGCAGCATGGCGCTTCCTGTGTTGACGTCCGAGAGAGCATTAATGAAATCCGTATCGCTGCAGATCGCCCCGGCCACGCAGTCATTCTTGCCGTTGATGAATTTGGTCATGCTGTATACCACGATATCGGCCCCCAGCCTGGCCGGTGAAACGATCATGGGAGAGAAGGTATTGTCAACGATAAGCTTGATGCCATGCTTTCTGCAGATCCCGGACAATGCTGGTACATTGGAGACCTGCAGAAGCGGATTCGTCATGGTCTCCGTGTAGATCAGCCGGGTATTCGGCCGGATGGCCTTTTCCACGCTCTCCAGGTCGACGATATTGACAAAACTGACCTCGATATTGAATTTCGGGAGATAGTTTTTGAGGAAAGCAAAGGTTCCCCCGTATGTCGTTACGCTGGTTACGATATGGTCGCCGGCGTTGCATAATTCCAGCAGCGTGCAGGTAATTGCAGCCATGCCTGAGGCCGTTATCCATCCTGCCTCGGTTTCCTCCAGGGCTGCCAGCGCATCGGCCAGGTATTTATTACTCGGATTCCAGTGCCTGGAATACAGGAAACATCCCTGTGTCTCCCCATGAAATGTGTCCACCATGGTATCCGCTTCCAGGAAGGTGTAGGTTGAAGAATCGGTGATGGAGGGATTCACACCGCCGAATTCACCGAATTGCCTCAGGTCCTGGACTCTGCTGGCCGGATCATTCTTTTTCATGTTTTGTCGGTTTTAGTTATGGTTTAATTATACTTATAAATTATCTTTATTTCAATCAGATCATACAGGTTTTATAACAGCTAATTGGATCCGGCTCATCGTAAATTTATCCTGGCACTGTTCCTGTTCCTGCTTCATGCGGGTGTTTCGGGGACAGGGACACTGGAAGCACAGGCGGTACAGAACGACTCGTTATGGTATTTCAAAGGAAGGGTCCTGGATTCCCTGACAGGAGATCCGGTTCCCTTTACCCATATCATAAATCAGGGCAGGAAGAGAGCCACCATTTGCGATACGCTCGGCTATTTCTTCATCAGGGTCAGGTCATACGATACATTGCGTTTCTCAGCCATCGGGTATGCGCCGGAATTGGTGATTGTCAGTGACAGCCTCAGGTCGGCGGACAGGCTGCCTGATATCCTGATGCGGGGCATCAGTTATTCCATCCTGGGAGTAATGATCAATCCCCTTGGATCCTATGCAACTTTCAGGAATAAGGTTGCCAGCCTGGAACTGCCCCCAAGCGGGTATGAAATAAATCCGGGCGTCCTTATGGAGATTGAGCGGGGGACGGATACCCTTGATATGGTAACCTATCCGGCCATGAGCCCGGTAACGGCACTCTATAACTGGCTGAGCAAGGAAGGCAAATCCAGGAGGAAACTGGCTCAACTTATTGAACAGGAACAATTTGAAAGGGATATCTTATATAAGTACAGTCCCCTGATAGTATCGGGGATCACCGGATATGCCGGATTTGAACTATACAGCTTCATGGATTTTTGTAGTTTTAAAAAGAAATTCCTTCTCGAAGCAGATCGTTACGAGATCCATGATGCTGTCCTTGAAAAGCAGGAAATCTTCGAAGCTTTGAAGGAGTATAGAAATAATTAATTGTGCAGCAGCAGATCCTGATGGGACCTGGTCGATAAGTCCCGGGTTTGCCTGTAAATCATTTTACCATGCCAGATCATATACCATCCTTTCCCCAGGTAGTCGAAGCCCATGACAGGATAAGGGATTTTGTTCACAGGACACCCGTGCTTACCTCCCGGAGCCTTAATGAAATATTCAAGGCATCCCTGTTTTTTAAATGTGAGAATTTTCAGAAGGTCGGGGCATTCAAATTCAGGGGTGCGACCAATGCGGTTCTCTCGCTGGGCGAAGAAGAAAAGAAGCGGGGGGTGGGGACCCATTCATCCGGCAATCATGCCCAGGCGGTCGCCCTCGTAGGCCGGCTGTTG
>CBFDEE010000026.1:0-13221 GCA_965603745.1 uncultured Bacteroides sp.
TGCCGGGAACCCAAAACGCTGGCACATAGATTTTGACGGCGTCTACCGGAACAGCGAGGTCTGGATCAACGGGCATTACCTGGGTAAGCGTGCTTCGGGATACAGTTCCTTCCGGTACGATCTAACTCCCTGGTTATCCGAAGGGGATGAAGAGAATGTCCTGGCAGTCAGGGTAGATAATTCCCTGCAGCCCAATTCGCGCTGGTACACCGGTAGTGGTATCTACCGCAACGTATGGCTTACTGCCACCGGGGATATCCACATTGGCCACTGGGGGAGTTTTGTAAGAACCCCTTCCATAAACGGTGAAACAGCAAAGGTGGAGCTGGACCTGGAGATCAGTAATCTCAGCGGCCAGCCGGCTACGATCAATGTTAAAACGGTGATTTACGGTCCCCTGGACAAGGAAGCAGCCATTGCCCGGAACGAGATCCGGCTTGAAGACTCAGTGACAAGGATCACCCAGGCCTTCGAGATCAGTAATCCTGCACTCTGGTCCCCCACCTCACCCACAATGTACCGCGCGGAGACTAGAATATTCTTGGATCGGATAGAACACGGATTAGAAAACTCCGGACAAAAAAAATCCGGGCTGGTAGAAGCCGACCGTTACGAGACTCCCTTCGGCATCCGGTATTATGAGTTCCATGCAGAGAAGGGATTCTCGCTGAACGGCAAGCCGCTCAGGATCTATGGCGCGAACCAGCATCACGACCTGGGCGCACTGGGGGCAGCGGTCAACGAACGGGCCATGGAACGGCAGCTCGAGATCCTGAGGGAGATGGGATGCAACGCCATCAGGACGGCCCATAACCTGCCTGCACCCGAACTCCTTGACCTGACCGACCGGATGGGTTTCCTCGTGATGGACGAGTGTTTTGATGTCTGGGCTAGAAGGAAGCTACCCCAGGACGGGCACCGGGACTGGAAAGACTGGCATACGGTGGACCTGCAGGATATGGTCAGGCGGGACCGCAACCATCCCTCCATCATCCTGTGGAGCCTGGGAAACGAGATCCCCGAACAATTTGACAGCTCGGGCACCCGCATTGCCCTTGAACTGGCGGAGACGTTACGTGCACTGGACTATACCCGGCCGGTCACCTGTGCCCTGACAGAACATGATCCCTCGCTGAACCATATATACCAGTCGGGGGCCCTCGATGTCATATCATTCAATTATAAGCATTACGGCTATGCGGACCTCCCGGAACTGTATCCCGGAGAAAAGCTGCTGACCGCGGAAAATGTCTCGGCGTTTGCCACAAGAGGCCATTACGACATGCCTTCTGACAGTGTCCGGATTTGGCCGCATTACTACACGGAACCATTCGAATTGGGCAATCCCGACTTTACGGCCTCATCATACGATAATGCGCATGCATCATGGGGAACGACACACGAGGCAAACCTGGATGCAGTCAACAGGGCTGATTTTCTGGCCGGGATGTTCATCTGGTCGGGATTCGACTACCTGGGCGAACCGACACCCTATCCATACCCGGCAAGGAGTACATATTTAGGTGTGATCGACCTGGCCGGCTTCCCGAAGGATGCATATTATCTCTACCAGGCTGAATGGACAGACAGGGAAGTCCTCCACCTTTTCCCGCACTGGAACTGGGAGCCGGAGCAGGAGGTGGATGTCTGGGCTTACTACAACAATGCCGATGAGGTGGAATTGTTCCTTAACGGGGAATCACTCGGTACCCGCAGCAAAGGAGAAAGCAAATACCATGTGATGTGGAGGGTACCCTTTGAAGCGGGAATCCTGAGTGCAGTGAAAAAAAAGGATGGCAGGCTTGTCCAGGAGAAGGAGATACATACGGCGGGAGAACCGGCAAAGATCGAACTGATGCCCGACCGGAGCCGGATCAAGGCCGACGGCCGGGATCTCAGCTTTATTACCGTTAGGATACTGGACGAAGAGGGTAATCTCTGTCCCCGTGCAGATAACCTGTTCCGATTCGATGTCAGCGGCGCGGGCAGTATCGCCGGGGTTGACAACGGGTACCAGGCCAGCCTGGAACCTTTCAAGGCGGACTACAGGAAAGCCTTTAACGGGATGTGCCTGCTCATTGTACAGGCCGGCAACGAGGAAGGGGAGATCCATATAGAGGCCGATTCGGATGGACTGGAACCTGCAGAGCATAACATTGTAACTCATTAATCCTTAATCGAACAAGTAAGGGGACGGGCCCCATACGATAAATAAAATTACTGGCCGGTCTCGACCGGTATACCATGAAGCAGACTTATTACCAGCTTTTCGATTTCCTTGATTTTGACCCGGGCAAGCCGGGGGAGGAATTCCTGTGGAAAGCCGGTATCCCTTCCGGGGCAGGGAAGGAGGGAACGGATGTACTCCTGGCAGTTCCCTTCCATAAACAGCTCCCGGGCCGGGATATCCAGCCCGATAAGGAGAGTCCCCCGAAGGAATACCAGCTCCGGCTGAGAGCTTACGGGGACAGGATACTGAGGATCGGGATCGGTTTCGGCAGCGATACTTTCAGGAATTCTGAAATGCTGGAAATACATCCCGGCCTGGACATTGAACCCTTGTCCCTCGAAAAAAACAGGGACGAATGGCTGGTCAGGGATCCGCACGGAACCACACGGGCCCGTTTAAACCTTAAAAAGACGGAAACGGATCACTGGAGCGACCTGCTCCCGCCCCCGGAACCCTCCCTCGAACTGGAATTTTACCCGGATGGCCTGAAAGAGGTTGCGCTGAGCTCCTTTGACCAGTTTTTCCCGGCAAGGCAGGAAGCCTTCCCGCTTGCATACGTGGAGAAAGAAGACCGCTGCAACCGGGCAACCCTCTCTTTCCGTGCAGAACACGACGAAGTATTTGCAGGTACGGGTGAGCGTTTTGCGAAAGCGGACCTCTCGGGCCGGACCTTTGAACTCAGGAACCTTGACGGCCAGGGAGTCAACAACCGGAGGACCTACAAGAACATACCATTTTTTATTTCGAGCAGGATGTGGGGTGTCTTCATGCACACCTCCGCATACGGTAAAATTTCGCTGGCCGACCACTCCAGCCGGAGTGTGCAGTTGCTGGCAGAAGAGGACATGCTGGATGTTTTCCTGATCGGTGGCTCCTCTCCCGAAGAGATACTGTTCCTGTACCGGCAGCTGACGGGTTTTCCTTCCATGCCCCCCTTATGGAGCTTCGGTACCTGGATGAGCCGGATGACGTACTTTTCTGCCGATGAGGTGGAGCAGGTTTGCGAGAGGTTGCGCGCCGAGGATTATCCGGCCGATGTGATCCACCTGGATACCGGGTGGTTCCGGACAGACTGGCTGTGTGAATGGACTTTCAACGAGGAAAGGTTCCCTGATCCGCCTGGCTTTATCAGGGGACTGAGAGAAAAGGGTTTCAGGCTCAGCCTCTGGCAGATGCCTTACATTGCCGCTGACGCGGCCCAGCATGATGAAGCTATTGAGAATGATTATATCGGCAGGCGAGGAGATGCTTCCCGTAAGGGTGATTCCAATTTTTCTGCCCTGGATTATGCAGGCACGATTGACTTTACAAACCTGGAGGCCGTAGAATGGTACAGGGGACTGCTGAAGAATCTGCTGGACATGGGAGTTGCCTGCATAAAAACCGACTTCGGCGAAGACATACATATGGATGCAGAGTACCATGGCATGGAAGCAGAAAAACTCAGGAACATTTATGCACTGCTCTACCAGAAAACGGCATTTGACATCACAAGGGAGATAAGCGGTGATGGCATCGTCTGGGCCAGGGCAGGATGGGCAGGCTGCCAGCGCTACCCGGTCCACTGGGGCGGGGATGCCGCATGTACATGGGACGGCATGGCCGGGTCCCTGAAAGGGGGACTCCACCTGGGACTGTCGGGGTTCGGGTTCTGGAGCCATGATGTACCCGGATTCCACGGTCTGCCGGACTTTATGAACACCGTGATACCGGATGACCTCTATGTCCGCTGGACCCAGTTCGGAGTGTTTACCTCGCACCTGCGGTACCACGGGACCTCCAAAAGGGAACCCTGGCACTTCCCGGAAGTGGCAGATATCGTCAGGAAATGGCTCAGGCTGAGGTATGCCCTGCTTCCCTACCTCCTTGAACAGTCGGACAGGGTTACGCGTACCGGGTTCCCAATGCTGAGGGCACTGGTGTTTCACCACGCAGGCGACAGGCAGTGCTGGCATATCCATGACCAGTACTATTTCGGCGATGATTTCCTTGTCGCCCCGGTCATGAACAGCCGGAACCGGAGGAATGTCTACCTGCCGCAAGGAAGCTGGGTGAACCTTTTCTCGGGTGAAATCTCGGAGGGGGGACAATGGCTGAATGATCTTGAGGTCCCCCTCGACGAAATGCCTGTCTGGGTGAGGCAGGGAGCGGAGGTACCCGTGTATCCCGAAAAGATCAGCTGCACCGACGAATACGATCCCTTGAAGGTGCAGCACATCAAGTTTGATGGATCATACAAAGGGATCAACAGATCATGCCTCGGGGATCTGATAAGTTAAACGGTGGACGCAGAAATGGGAAATAAGACTAAATCATGATCCGGAATTATTGCGACGATGAAAACCTGGAAAAATAACTGGGAAGAATCCAGGGAACGGTACCTGGACTGGTGGCATGGAAGGGGCCTCCTTATCAGCATGTGGGAACACCTTGAAAAAGATGGTGCCCCCCACGAGGAAATACCGGAGCCTGCAGCAGCGAAAGATCTGAAACAGTACTGGCTTGATCCGCGCTGGAGGGCGGGGAACATTCATTACCAGCTGTCCGGGAGTTCACTGATGGCGGATATACTGCCGGTGGCCAATACCCACCTCGGTCCCGGATCCCTTGCCGCCGTCCTAGGCGCATGGCTCGACCCGGGAGAGGATACTATCTGGATCAGGCACCACGGCGGGGAGGAACCAAACCTTACACTGGATGAAAACAATGAATACTGGAAGCTTCACCTTGACCTTGTACGGGAATGTAAAAAGCTTTCAGCGAACAGGTATTTCGTTGGCTGCCCGGACCTGGTGGAAGGGCTCGATGTCCTGGCCAGCCTGAAGGGCACCGACCAGGTCCTGATGGAGATGCTGATGCAGCCCGAGATACTGGAAGAAGAGCTGTCCGCCGTAAACCGCGTGTATTTCGAAGTCTTCGACCGGATCTATGAGATCATACAGGAAGACGGGGAAATGGCTTTCTGTTATTTTTCTATCTGGGGACCGGGAAAGGTATCCAAGCTGCAGTCTGACATTTCCGGGATGGTGTCGGAAGGAGATTTTCGGCGCTTTGCCATTCCATACCTGCATGAACAATGCAGGAAGATCGATTATACGCTCTACCACCTGGACGGTGTGGATGCCCTGAGGCACCTGGATGCCATCCTGGAAATAGATGAGCTCAACGCAGTGCAGTGGACACCGGGAGTCGGGGAACCCCAGGGAGGGGATCCGTCATGGTACGAGGTTTACAGGAAGATCCATGCGGCGGGAAAATCGGTTATGCCCTGCTGGGTGAGGGTGGATGAACTGAAGCCGCTGCTGGATGCGGTGGGGAACGAGGGACTGAACATCCTGATGGATTTCAGATCTGAACGAGATATAGAAGCAGCGCTGAAGATCGCAGAAGATTACAGGTAACAACATGAATAACATTTACGAATTTCTGGAGCCCGTTGATTTCATCATCGTCGCCGCATACCTGGTGGTCCTCATAGGTATCGGGTACTGGGTAAGTTTTATTAAGAAAAAAGAAGAGGATGAGATCCTGTTCCTGGCAGGCCGTTCCCTTGGCTGGTCGAGCATCGGGCTGACTATGTGGGGGACCAACGTGGGACCGTCCATGCTAATCGCCTCGGCAAGCATAGGGTATACAACCGGTATCGTGGCCGGGAATTTCGGATGGTATGCCTTTCCATTTATCCTGATGCTGGCCGTCGTATTCGCTCCCCGCTACCTTGGTGCCAGAGTCCTTACCTTGCCGGAATTCATGGGAAAGCGTTTCGGTCCCTCCACCCGGAATATCCTGGCATGGTATGCCCTTGCCACCATACTGATTTCCTGGCTGGGACTTACACTGTTTGCGGGAGGTATACTTGTGGGACAGATCCTGAACCTGCCGATGTGGCTTTCCGTGATCGTACTGGTCCTGATCGCCTCTTTTTTTACGATTGCAGGGGGACTGAAGGCTATTGCCTATACGAATGTTTTCCAGATGCTCCTGCTGATCATTGTTTCTCTTGTTCTGACCGTTGTGGGAGTCTATAAGGCCGGGGGACTGATGGCCATCTACGAAAATACACCGGGCAATTACTGGAACCTTTTCCTTCCCATGGATGATCCGAATTATCCCTGGCTGGCCATTATCCTGGGATACCCTGTCATGGGCGTATGGTTCTGGTGCACCGACCAGTCCATGGTGCAGGCAGTCCTCGGTGCAAAAAACCTGAGGCAGGGCCAGCTGGGTGCAAACTTCACCGGCTGGCTCAAGATCCTGGATGTAGCCCTGTTCATCCTTCCGGGGATCATCTGTTTTATGCTTTTTCCGGGACTAGAAGACCCGGATGAGGCTTATATGACCATGGTCACCCGCCTGTTTCCCGCCGGGATGACCGGGCTGATCATGGCCGTGCTGATTGCTGCGCTCATCAGCACCATCGATTCGGCACTGAATTCCCTCAGTACTGTCTTCACCATGGATATCTACGTAAAGAAATTCCGGCCGGAGGCCTCCAGGAAACAGATTGTCCGGATTGGGAGGATCGTTACAGGCCTGGGAGCCCTGCTGGCAGTTTTCCTAACCATGGCTATTGACAGTATCAAGGGACTGAACCTGTTTGACGTCTTCCAGGCGGTGCTTGGATTCATCGCACCCCCCATGACCACGGTATTCCTGCTGGGAGTATTCTGGAAGAAGGCCACTACACGTGCAGCTAATTTTGTGCTTTCATTCGGTACAATCTTCAGCATCGGTACAGGGATTTTCTACCTCTGGATATTCCCATCGGAAAAATATGAGTTCTGGCCCCATTTCCTGCTGCTTTCATTTATTATATTCGTGATCCTGATGCTTGCATCCGTCCTGATTGTATATTCGGAAAAGGATGCACACAAGAAAGATCAGAACCAACTGGACTTCGGAACGATCACGAGACCCGGCAGGAAGGTCTGGACCGTCTGGATCGCCCTGATAATCGTTATGGTCGGTATGTACATCATCTTTAACAGACACTGACAGATATGAAACCAATGAACCATAAGGACCGCTTCCTGGCAACCATCCTGTACCAGGAGGTGGACCGCCCCGCTGCCTGGCTGGGTATGCCCGTGCCGGCTGCCGAACCGGGACTGAAAAAACATTTTGAAGTCGGATCCATTAAGGACCTGAAAGGGATCATCAATGACGATATCTATCCTATCGATGTGCCGTATAATTATCCGCCCTCCAACCATATCGCCTGTGCCTTCGATTTTGCCAAGACTGATCACCTGGATACCCCGGACGAACGCACACTTACTGCACCGGGATTCTTCGAGGATTACGAAAACCCGGTGGACGTGGAAAAATTTAACTGGCCAGATCCGGCCAGGTATATCGACGTTGAGGAGTCACGCAGAAGGGCCATGGCCATAGATGACCGTTCTGCCAGGATGGGAGTAATGTGGAGCGCCCATTTCCAGGATGCCTGTTCCGCTTTCGGCATGGAAATGGCACTGGTGACCATGCTGGGAAATCCGGACATGTTCCGTGCGGTGATCGACCGGATTACGGACTTTTACCTCAGGGCCGGGGAGATCTTCTACGAAGCGACCAGGGGGTACCTGGACGCCGTATTGATCGGCAACGACTTCGGTAGCCAGGGGGGGCTGATGGTGGATGCCCACTCCCTCCGCGAGTATGTATTCCCCGGTACAAGGCAGTTGATCGAACAGGCGAAAAGCTATGGTCTGAAGGTGATGCACCATTCCTGCGGATCCATTTTTCCCATCATTGACGACCTGGCCGGGCTGGGCGCAGATATCATCCATCCCATTCAGGCGCTTGCAGCCGATATGGATGTCCGGAAACTGAAAACCCATTTTGACGGAAAGATTGCGTTCTGCGGGGGGATCGATGCCCAGTACCTGCTGGTCAAGGGAAGCCCGGATGAGGTGGCCGCCAGGGTCCGGGAAACGATGGAGGTTTTTCCCACGGGACTCATCTTCTCCCCCAGCCATGAAGCCATTCTGCCGGATATCCCGCCGCAGAATATTGAAGCCATGTTTAACACGCTAAACCAATCATAATGAGAAGATTCGGACAGGCTATCCGCCTGAAACCCGGGAAAGCCGGGGAATATATTGAGCATCATGCCGCGGTATGGCCGGGCGTGCTTGAAAGGATAAAGGAATGCAATATTTCCAATTACTCCATTTTTTACAGGGACGATTATATGTTTGCCTATTTTGAGTATACGGGAGATGACTTCAATGCGGATATGGAACACATGGCTGAGCACGAGGAAACCCGGCGCTGGTGGGATGTGGTCAAGCCACTCATGGAACCTGTCGAAAACCGGAAACCCGGGGAATTCTGGGCGGATATGGAAGAGATTTTTCACCTTGATTAAATAAATTACATGTTCACACCAAATCCCATTATCGGAACCGGGCTGCATGCCGTCGGAGGCATGGCCGCTGCAAGTTGTTACACGCCATATCCCCGAATACGGAAATGGTCCTGGGGAACATTCTGGCTTGTCCAGGCATTTTTTGCATGGCTGATCATGCCCATGATCGTCGGTATGATAACCGTACCAGGGTTTTTTCAGAACCTGTCCGATGCACCCCCGGATGTGTTCTGGGGCGCGTTTATCCTGGGTGCGGTATACGGATTCGGAGGAATGTGCTTCGGTCTTGCCATAGGCAGGATCGGGTACTCCCTGACCTATACCATCGCCATCGGGCTGTCCGCTGTCTTCGGTACCCTGGTGCCGCTGATGGTTTACGGGGGACTGTTGGAATATTTCACACGGCCGGGCGCCAATATTGTCCTGATAGGAATGGTCATGTCATTCATCGGTGTGGGAATGTGCGGTTGGGCTGGGTTCCGGAAGGAAAAAGACCTGGAAAAGCAGGGGATAGGTGACAAGGCGCTGTTCAATATGTCGGCAGGACTCATCCTGGCCATTATTGCAGGCCTGCTTTCGGCCGTCTTCAATATCTCCCTTGAACACGGGCAACCCATTGCAGACATGGCGGCCGAAAGGGGTGCCGGGCATTACGAGGGGAACGCCAAACTGCTTGTCTCCACCTCCGGATGCCTGCTGGTGAATTTTACCTGGTTCCTTGTACTCGGCATCCGGCAGAAAACACTGAAAGAATTCCGTCCGGGCAGGATAGTCTCCAGGGGACAGTACATGCGAAATTTCGGATTATCAGCACTTGCCGGTTCCCTCTGGACCATGCAGTTCTTCTTCTACGGGCTGGGACATGTATGGATGGGCAATTTCCAGTTCATCAGCTGGGTGTTGCACATGTCCATGCTCATCTTTTTCAGCTATATTGTCGGGGTGATAATGAAAGAATGGAAAAAAGTCTCTAGCCAGACCTATGTAATACTGGTCATTGCCCTCGTTACACTGATCGCATCTTTCATCGTGATGACCTGGGGCAGCGTGCTGGGCGAACAAATACTTAATTCATAAAGATGAAACGAAAAACCGGATTAACATTTCTGCTGCCGGGAAGGCAGGCAGTATTCACATTTACACTTCTTTTTATGTGCAGGATGGCTCCGGCACAGACCATAACAGGAGAACCTGCAGGCATTCCTCCCCTTCCGGAAGTATACCGGACTGAACCCTGGGAGGATCCGACTGTATGTGCCATCAACCGGGAACCTGCAAGAGGCACTTCGTACTCCTTTGTAACCCTTGAGGATGCCCTGAGCTGCGACCGGGATCGCTCGGACAGGCTGATGATGCTGAATGGGGAATGGGATTTTCACCTGGCCCTGCGCCCGGCAGACGCACCGGCCGATTTCTACAAATCACGCGTGAAGGGCTGGGATAAAATAGAGGTCCCGTCCAACTGGGAACTCAAAGGATATGACAAACCCATTTACACAAGCGCGGTCTATCCCTTCAGGCCGGTGAACCCGCCCTACGTACCCAGGGATTACAATCCGGTGGGTTCCTACCAGAGGGTATTTGAATTACCGGCCGCATGGGATGGGATGAATATCACACTTCATTTCGGGGGAGTGAGTTCTGCTTTCAAGGTCTGGGTGAATGGTAAATTCCTTGGCTACGGGGAGGACAGCTTCCTTCCCTCGGAATTCAATGTCACTCCCTACCTGCAGGAGGGAAAAAACATACTGTCGGTACAGGTCATTCGCTGGAGCGATGCTTCCTACCTGGAGGACCAGGACCACTGGCACCTGAGCGGCATACAGCGGGAGGTGATGCTCCTGGCCGAACCCACACTTCGAATTGCGGATTTCCATTACCAGTCAAAGCTCGACAAAGAATACCGGGATGCGGTCCTGAGCATTAGGCCACGGCTCGAAAACCTGACCGGGGATACGGTCCGCGGTTACCTGCTCAAAGCATACCTGTATGACGGGGATCTCCGGCCCGTATTCGAAGAGCCCCTGAGCATCGAAGCAGCCTCGGTAATTAATGAAAGTTATCCCCGGCTTGACAACGTAAAATTCGGGCTCCTGGAAACCCTGGTTGAGAATCCGGCAAAATGGAGCGATGAGGATCCTTACCTGTATACGCTTGCTCTCACGCTTGAAGACAGTCTCGGCAGGGTGCTCGAGGTGAAAAGCTGCAGGCTGGGGTTCCGGAGTATTGAGTTTTCCGAAGATGACAGGAAACTGATGATAAACGGAGAAAAAACATACCTCTACGGCGTGAACCGGCACGACCATCACCCGGTCAGGGGGAAAGCCCTTACCCGGGAGGATATACTCGAGGATGTCCGGCAGATCAAACAGTTCAACTTTAATTGCATACGCACTGCACATTACCCGAACGATCCGTATTTTCTTGACCTCTGCGATGAATACGGGATCCTGCTTATTGATGAATCCAGCCTTGAGTCACACGGGCTGGGAGGAAAGCTGAGCAACGACCCGCAATGGACGACTGCCCATATGGAAAGGGCGATCCGGATGGTGATGCGTGACAAGAACCACCCCAGTGTGATTTTCTGGAGCCTCGGGAACGAGGCGGGCAGGGGACCCAACCACGCGGCGATGGCGGAGTGGGTACACGATTTCGACATTACACGGCCGGTCCACTATGAACCTGCACAGGGGAACCACCGGGTGGAAGGCTATATCCCTCCCTCGCACCCGGATTACCCGCCGGACCATTCACACAGGATACAGATACCAGTGGATCCTTATTACGTTGACATGATAAGCCGGCAGTACCCGGGCATTTTTACCCCTGAGCTCCTTGTTACCCAGCCCGGGGATAACCGTCCCATCCTGTTCAGTGAATTTTCCCATTCCATGGGGAATTCCACCGGGAACCTTAAAGAATTCTGGGACCTGTTCCGTTCCATGCCACGCATCATCGGTGGATGCATCTGGGATTATAAGGACCAGGCCCTACTGAATACCACTACTGAAGGAATCCCGTACCTGTCTTACGGAGGGGATTTCGGGGAGACCAGGCATTCAGCCAATTTCTGCATAAACGGGATTGTGTCTGCGGACAACCGTCCCAAGGCGGCCATGTTCGAATGCAAGCGTGTCTTTCAGCCCGTTGAATGCAGTTTTGCGGGTGACGCGGGTGTTACAAATTCCTCAGGGGGCGTAAGTCCCGGGAGTGGAAAGATCCGCGTACAGAACAGGCATGCCGTAAAATCACTCGAAGGATACGATGCTGAACTTATAATACTTGAGGATGGCAGGCCTCTGGCACAACATTCACTGGGAAAACTGCCGCTTGCTGCCGGGAAAGATACCGTGATTGATATTTCGGCATATTTCCCTGAATTCTCCCGGGAACTCGAATACCTGGTCAATATCCGGTTTATGCTAGGAGAGGATACTCCCTGGGCTGAAGCAGGGCATCTTGTGGCGTCCAACCAACTTGCATTGACGGGGCTGCCGGTTCAACCGGGCCGGAAGGATCGTCCGGGTTGGCAGGATCATCCGGCTCGCCAGGATAAGCCAGCCTTGGAAGGAACTGCCGCTTCTTACCCTGATATCTCGCTGACCGGGAACGATTCCTCATGGATGATAAATGGATCAAGGTCCGAAGCCGGCAGCAAGGCACCGACGGGAAAGGATGACGCATCATTTACAATTGTTTTCAGCAAATCGAACGGCGCACTTGTGTCTTATGTAGATGAACAGGGGGAAATGATTTACAGTCCCCTTCTCCCGAATTTCACCCGTGCCCTTACCGACAATGACCGCCGTGGCTGGAGGCCGCAGCAGAAACTGGGGCCCTGGTTCAGGGCAAGTCCCGTCTTGCAGGACATTGAGGCTGTGGAAACTGGTGAGGGACTTGTAGAGATCCGCTCCGATTACGAAATAATTAAAGACAGGGCCAGCCTGACTGTTACCTGCAAGGTCAGGGGAGACGGAGTTATCACTGTTGAGTATACACTGGAAGCCGACAGGGACCTTCCGAATATACCCAGGATCGGAATGCAATGCGGGATCCGGAATGATCTGAAACAGATTAGCTGGTATGGCAGGGGCCCACTGGAAAATTACTGCGACCGGCGTTACGGGTTTGATGCAGGAATATATTCCTTGCCAATCGAAAAATTCATTGAGCCCTATGTGAATCCCCAGGAAAACGGGAACCGGACGGATGTAAGGTGGATGTTCCTGTCCTCGCCATCGGACCAGGGACTTCTAGTGGTGGCGGACAGCCTGCTTAATATGAGTGCCTGGCCGTGGACCCAGCAGAACCTGGACGATGCCCGGCATAGCTACGACCTGAAGTATCCCGGGTTCATAACCCTGAATATTGATCTTGCACAGATGGGCGTGGGTGGCAATGATTCCTGGTCAGACGTCAGCCAGCCCCTGGAACAGTACCAGATCCCTTCGGGGACTTATACCTATCGTTTTTATATCTACCCCTGCAGGATCAATGACGGGGAGCCCGCCGGTCTTCCCGCAATGGTGAGGGCCGGATTCCAGGAATAACAGGCCAAAACCCCGGCGCGAGGAATAATCAGTGCACGAGGAATAAAAATGAATAAATTACTAAATGA
>CBFDEE010000027.1:0-12746 GCA_965603745.1 uncultured Bacteroides sp.
ACCATCGCTGCCTTCCTGGTGGTTATTCTTTTTGTCCTGATCTCGGTTGCAATAAGCATGATCCTGTTCGGACGCCTGTCGATCAATCTCCTTGTCGAACACGAACTGATCAATAAAAACATCACCATCTACATTATCAGGTTCAGCAAATGGGTGGTGATCATAGCCCTTATCTACTTTGCCCTCTCCTTTGTATACTGGCTCGGTCCCTCCCGGAAAATGAGATGGAAATTTTATTCCGCGGGATCAAGCCTCTCGAGCGTCCTGGTGATCGGCACCTCGCTGATCTTTTCTTTCGTAATGAATAATTTCGGACAGTTCAACAAGTTTTTCGGATCTATCTCCACCATGATCATTATCCTGCTCTGGATCTACCTGAATTCCCTTGCCGTTCTGATTGGATTCGAGTTAAACGCCAGTATCAAGAATGCCAAACTCATCAACTACCCTGACCCTGATTATGATATGATCGAAAATGATTTCAATGAACAGGAAACAGGCGCCGGGGTGAATGATGAGGCATAATCCGTATGAAGCTCTTCGCAAAAGGGATACTGAGTTCAGGGACAGGAATGTGCCTCGCCCCCCGCAATGGGGAGGCTACAGGCTGGCACCCTGATCTGCCGTGGTCTGGCACCCTGGCAGGGATCAGGGAAGGAGTCCGGCGATACGTTCTTCCAGGACCCGTATCTTTTTTTCTGCGTCGTCTTTTTTCTTCTGCTCTTTCTCAACAACCACCTCGGGAGCATTATTGACAAAACGCTCGTTCTTGAGCTTGGCCATAACCTTTTCGAGGAATCCCTTCTGGTAATCGAGTTCCGACTGCAGCTCAAGGAGTTCTTCCTCGGGATTCGTATGATCTTCAAGGGGAACGAAATATTCCACGCTTGCGACCCTGAATGAAACGGCTCCCTCGGGTTTTTCATCAATTTCAGCAACAGATTCCAGGATGGCCAGTTTCTGCAGGACGCTTTCATAGCGTTTGCTGTAACTGTGGTTCTGATCTCGCACCAGGACCTGCAGTTCATCCCTTGCGGAAAGGTCCTTTTCCACCCTTATCTTGCGAATGGCCGTAACCGCTTCCTTCATGTCCTCGAACTCCTCGAGTATGCCCGCATGGGTCTTGCCAGCATTGGGCATGGGCTGGACCATGATGCTTTCACCTTCCTTTCGTTCCTCTATATACTGCCATATCTCTTCCGTTATAAAGGGCATGAATGGGTGCAGCATACGAACCAGCATATCCAGGAATGCGATGGTGCGACGGTAAGTTTCATTGTCAACCGGTTTTCCGTATACAGGTTTGACGCTTTCCAGGTACCAGGCGGAGAATTCGTCCCAGAACAGCCGGTAACAGGTCATCAGGGCTTCAGAAATCCGGTATTTATCAAACTGCCCCTGGAGTTGTTTAAGGGCTTTATTGATCTTGTTCTCAAACCACTCCACAGCAGCCTTCGCGCTTTCCGGCTGCGCGGCATTTTCATCAACTTGCCAGCCCTTAACCAGCCGGAAGGCGTTCCATATCTTGTTCCCGAAATTCCTCCCCTGCTCCGGCAGGCTGTTGTCGTACAGAAGATCCCCTCCGGCAGGCGAGCAGAACAGCATTCCGACCCTGACACCGTCGGCAGAGTATTTTTTAATAAGGTCAAGCGGTTCAGGCGAGTTTCCGAGGGATTTCGACATCTTCCTTCGCTGGCTGTCGCGGACAATCCCGGTCAGGTACACGTTATGGAAGGGTTTTTCTCCCGGGTATTCGTATCCGGCGATGATCATCCTGGCTACCCAGAAGAACAGGATCTCCGGTGCGGTCACCAGGTCATTGGTCGGGTAATAATACTTATAGTCCGGGTTATCCGGATTACGGATCCCGTCAAAAATAGCTATTGGCCAGAGCCATGATGAGAACCATGTATCCAGGACATCCTCATCCTGGCGAAGATCTTTCATGGAAAGGTCTCTCTTGCCGGTCTTTTTACGGGCCTCCCTGAGAGCTTCTTCGGCAGTTTTTGCAACCACGTATTCATTGGTCTTCCCGATGAACCAGGCAGGGATCCTGTGTCCCCACCAGAGCTGCCGGGATATGCACCAGTCCTTGACATTTTCCATCCAGTGGCGGTAAATGTTTTTGAACTTCCCCGGATAAAGATGAACGGTCCCGTCGAGAACCGATTTCAGGGCAGGTTTTGAGAGATCCTTCATCTTCAGGAACCACTGCATGGAAAGCTTCGGTTCGATCACGGCATCGGTCCTCTCGGAGAAACCGACTTTGTTGATATAGTCTTCCGTCTTTACCAGCATGCCCCTTGCCTCCAGTTCTTTGATTATCTCATTCCGGGCCTCGAAGCGGTCCATTCCCACAAACCATTCTGCAGCCTCGCTGAGCGTTCCGTCATCGTTCAGGATATCAATGCTTTCCAGGTTATGCCTTATGCCGATCTCGTAGTCGTTTTCATCGTGTGCAGGGGTGATTTTCAGGGCGCCGGTCCCGAATTCGTGATCCACGTAATCATCGCACAGAATGGGGACCTTCCTTTCCACCAGGGGTATAATGGCCGTTTTCCCATGCAGATCCTTGTACCTGGGATCTTCAGGATTGACAGCCACTGCCGTATCCCCCAGTATGGTTTCGGGACGTGTTGTTGCAATCGTGATCCCGGGTTCGTATCCCTCCACCTCATACTTTACATAATACAGTTTTGACTGAAGCTCACGGTGTATAACTTCCTCGTCCGAAACCGCTGTTTTAGCCTGGGGATCCCAGTTTACCATCCTCACTCCCCGGTAGATATAACCTTTCCTGTAAAGGTCTATAAAGACGTTTATCACCGACTCATAATACGCTTCATCCATGGTAAAGCGCGTGCGCTCCCAGTCGCAGGAGGCACCCAGTTTTTTCAACTGCTCCAGGATGATGCCTCCGTGTTTTTCCTTCCACTCCCAGGCATGCTCCAGGAAGGCTTCACGTGACAATTCCGATTTCTGTATGCCTTCCTCCTTCAGCTTTGCCACGACCCTTGCTTCGGTTGCGATTGAAGCATGGTCCGTTCCGGGCACCCAGAGTGCATTTTTTCCGTCCATGCGGTTCTTGCGGATGAGCACATCCTGGATGGTATTGTTCAGCATATGCCCCATATGAAGGACGCCGGTTACATTGGGCGGAGGGATGACTATGGTATACGGTTCCCGTTCATCGGGACGGGAGGAGAAATAATCATTTTTCATCCAGTATTCATACCAGCGCTGTTCTGTTTTCGAAGGATCGTATTTCGAGGGGATGTCCATGCTCGGGGCGGGTTCTGTTCTAAAATCCGCTAAAATTAATTAATTATTGTGATTTATTCAGTCCCGGCATACAACATCTGCGTGATTTCAGTTATTTTTACATGTCAGTTTGGGAATGATGAGAAGAACCGGATTCATAGCATTGCTGATGCTTCTTGCGGCAACCTGGTCTTCCTGCAACAAGGGAAGCGGGAAAAGTCCCTCGGGAGATGCCGGCATTGTCTTTGACACCATCAGTCATAATTTCGGGGAAATATCCTACCAAGGCAAGGCGGAATTTGAGTTTGTTTTTACGAACTCGGGGACTGCCCCGCTGATTGTCAGTCACGTGAAATCAACCTGTGGATGCACCATCCCGGAATGGTCACGGGAACCTGTAAAAACGGGCAAACACGGCAGTATCCGGGTAAGCTATGATACGCACCGTACAGGAGCATTTAATAAGTCCATTTACGTATATTCAAATGCAACCAACGGGGTACAGCGCCTTATGATAAGCGGGAAGGTCAATCCCTCCGATACCTGATATTAAACCATTAACAGAAATAATATGCCCAGAATATCTGAAAGAGGCCGGTCAATGCCCGAATCACCGATCCGGAAACTTGTTCCATATGCAGAAGAAGCAAAAAGGTATACCACCTGAACATCGGGCAGCCGGATATCAAAACACCGGAGGTTGCCATCCGGGCAATTAAGAATCTGGAAGACACCGTTATCGAATACAGTCATTCTGCCGGGAATGAGAGCTACCGCCGCAAGCTTTCTGGGTACTACAAGGGGCTTGGAATAGAGGTGGACCATACCGAAATGCTGATAACCACAGGCGGGTCTGAAGCTATCCTGTTTGCCCTGATGTCAACGCTGGATCCGGGGGACGAGGTTATAGTCCCTGAGCCATACTATGCTAATTACAACGGATTCACGGTCACGGCAGGCGTCCGTGTGATACCCGTCGAATCGAAGATCGAGAACGGCTTTGCCCTGCCTCCCATCGAAGCTTTTGAAAAACTTATCGGTCCCCGCACAAAAGGCATTATCATCTGTAATCCTAATAATCCGACAGGCTACCTTTATTCCAGGGAGGAAATCGAACAGCTCGGTAAGATCATCCTGAAACATGATCTCTACCTTTACTCCGATGAGGTATACCGGGAATTCTGCTACGACGGGCTGCAGCATTTCTCTTCCATGCATATCCCGGGGGCAGAACAGAACGTCATCCTTCTTGACTCAGTTTCAAAGCGGTACAGTGCCTGCGGTGTCAGGATTGGGGCCATGATAAGTAAAAATCCGGAGACCGTTGAAACCGCACTCAAATTCGCACAGGCCCGGCTGAGTCCCCCTTCCCTCGGCCAGGTCCTCGGTGAAGCCGCCCTTGAAACACCGCCGGAATACTTCAAAGCGGTATATGATGAATACATCGCGCGAAGGGACTATATGGTAGAGGCCCTGAATAAGATGGAAGGCGTTGTCTGTCCAAGCCCGAGGGGTGCCTTCTACACTATTGCCCAGCTCCCGGTCGATGACGCTGACCGGTTTTCCCAGTGGCTGCTGAGCGATTTCAACCATGAAGGCCAGACGGTAATGCTTGCACCTGCATCGGGTTTCTATTCAAAACCCGAACTCGGCAAACAGCAGGTCCGTATTGCCTATGTCCTTAAAAAAGATGACCTGGTGAAGGCCATGACCTGCCTTGATAAAGCCCTCCAGGTATACCCCGGGAGAACAACTGAATAATATACATTACCCTGGCATTACCAATTCGTCGCGGCTTTTTGCGCAGATAGCGCAAAAAAAGGTTCCTCATTTGGAATGCCAGAGGTATAACAATCAGATTATTCCAGGTAGATCAGGTATTTCTGGCGGACTTGTTTGAATGCCTCAAGGTCATCCTGCCATGTTGCCCGAATTTCCTGTTCGGTAAGTCCATCGATGATCTGCCGGCGGAGTTTGGCAGTCCCGGCCAGGTTTTCGAAGTAGGGAATGAAAAAATTATCCTTGTCGGGGAATGCCCGGTAGGCTTTGATCAGCCAGGAAAGATTGAGCCGGGGGCTGCGTTCGGTTGAATCGCGCAGGAATCGCAGATCCGTTCCGTAGCAGAGTATTCCTTCGTGCTTGGGATGCGTTGCTTTACCCGGTTGGCTCACGTGAGTAAATGAATAATCCATGCCCGGCAGGTCCGGGTGACCAAAGACCTCGAAGGGTGCGTCCGTTCCCCTTCCCTCACTGACCACGGTACCCTCGAAAAAACAGGTAGATGGATACAGGTATATGGAATTCATATTCGGCAGGTTGGGTGATGGAGGTACGGGCAGAATGTAACTGCTGTGGTGTGTATAATTCTCACATGGGATAACTGTCAGGCTGCAAGTGAGTCCACCCCCAAGCCAACCTTCCCCGTTGATCATTTTTGAATACTCCCCGATGGTCATTCCATATACAACAGGTACCTCATGCATGCCCACAAAAGAGCTGAATTCGGGTTCCAGTACGGGTCCGTCGACATAGAATCCATTCGGATTCGGCCGGTCGAGCACAAGGAGTTCAATCCCGTTCTCGGCGCAGGCCTGCATCACATAGAAAAGGGTTGAAATATAGGTATAGAACCTCACTCCCACATCCTGTATATCGAACAGGACCAGGTCCAGTTCCCCAAGGTCTCCTGCAGCTGGCTTCCGGTTCCTTCCGTAAAGGGAGATAACCGGAAGTCCCGTTTTAAGATCCACCCCGTCTTCGACCGTCTCCCCGTATTCGGCTTCCCCGCGAAATCCGTGTTCGGGGCTGAATACATTCCATATCAGCGTTATATCGCTGCCCAGGGAATTAATGCTGTCAACCAGGTGGGGTGCCCCGATCAGGGAGGTCTGGTTTGCCACGATCCCGATTTTTTTGTCCTTGAGCAGAGGCAGGTACATTTCGGTTCGTTCGGCGCCGGGACGTATCTCTTTCTGTCCGGAACACACCGGGAAAAGGAGGAGGATGATAAGAGCAACTATGTAAATACCGGTTATCTGCGGGATGTTTCCCTGCAAGATTACGATTTTTTTTCAGTTGGTTGGCATACAGTACGATCAAAGAAAGGGTGATGAATACCATTCCGGTAACGGCAATGAATTCAGGTCTCTCATCCGGAAGGATGATCCAGCTGAGCATGGCCCCGAACACGGGGATCAGGAATTTCCACACATTCAGGACCGAGACCTTGATGCCCGGGCGTCTCAGCAGGACAAACCATATACTGAATGCGGTGGCGGACATGAAGCTCAGCCATCCCAGGGAAATATAATATGGTAATTCGTTAACACCAAAGCTCAGTCCCTCAAAAGGTATGGAAAGCAGAAAAAGTCCCGCTCCCCCGATCATCAGCTGGGATGAATTCAGCAAAATCGGGGGCAACCCGTCCCTGTACTTGACCACAACAACATTGCCAATGCTTCCGGCCAGGTTTGCGGCCACCAGGATAAGTATCCCCCAAAATTCCTTCCCCTCCTGCCAGGAGAAGTTCTCCCTGCTGGCGGCAATGATCACCACTCCTGCGATCCCCAGGGAAATGGATCCGAGTTTCCGCAGGTTTAAACGGTCATCGTGCAGTAGTATGTGGGCAAGGATGGCTGAGAACAGGGGACTTGCACCGATGATAATTGCCGTGAGTGAAGCCGGCACCATGCTGATCCCGATGTAGAAGCAGGTATAAAGAAGGAATGTCTGGAAAAATCCCAGCCTGAGAACCTGTTTCCAGTTCTGCCTTATCTGCCGAAGGGAGCTTCTCAGATTTCCGCAGAAGGGCAATATGTAAACTCCGGCAAGGAAAAACCGGATGCCGGCAAATTGCAGGGGTGTTGTGTACTGCAATCCGATCTTTACCCCGACAAAGGCGGTGGACCAGAGCAGACAGGCTGTAATGGCCAGGGCGGTGGTGCTGAAAAGCTTTGACTGCATCGAGGAAGGCTGACGTGTTTGTTTCCCCTGTAAAAAGACTAAATTTGTTCCCGGGAAAATGATGGCCCAAAGTAAATCATTTTTAGGGAAACCGCTCATGAACACGGAGATCTTTATTGCCAGGAAACTGATCTTCAGCAGGGATAAGGGTAAAAGCATTTCACGCTCCATCCTTGATGTGGCCATTTTCGGCATTTCTCTCGGGCTCGCGGTTATGATCGTTGCGGTTGCCGTTGTAACCGGGTTTAAAAACGAGATCAGCCAGAAAGTCGTGGGATTTGCATCCCATATCCAGATCCTGAATTTCGATTCAAACATTTCCTTCGAAACCCGGCCCATAGACAGCCGGCAGGAATTCCTGGATGAGCTCCGTGCAGACCCATCCATAATGAGTGTGCAGGTTTTTGCAACAAAGGCCGGAATCATCAAGACGAAATCGGATATCCAGGGGGTTGTACTGAAAGGGGTGAGTGCGGACTATGACTGGAGTTTCCTCGAGGATTACCTGCGGGAAGGGGAAATTCCTGTTATCCTGGATACTATTCAAAGCAACAACGTGCTGATATCAAGATACATAGCCTCCCTGCTTAAACTGGAATTAAATGAGGATTTCCTGATGTATTTTATCCAGGACCCACCCAGGATGAGAAGGTTCACTGTCAGCGGGATATTTGAGACAAGCCTGGAGGAATTTGACAAGACCTTTGTCTTTGGTGATATCCGCCACATCCAGCGGCTAAATGACTGGAGCACCAAGCAGATCAGTGGTTTTGAAGTGAATATCAGTGATTTCAGTGAACTGGAGGAGCAGACTTACCGGGTTATGAATGCCGTCGGGTTCGGTTTTGAAGAAGACGGATCCAGGCTGAAGGTTATCAATATACACGATAAATACCCGCAGATCTTTGACTGGCTGAACCTGCAGGATATGAACGTTCTGATCATCCTGGTCCTGATGCTGGTGGTTGCCGGATTCAATATGGTCTCCGGACTGCTGATCCTGATCCTGGACCGCACCAATATGATCGGTATCCTGAAAGCCCTCGGGAGTCCGAATGTAAGCATCCGGAAAATATTCCTCTATCAGTCCGGCTTCATGATACTCAAGGGATTAATATGGGGAAACGTGATCGGCATCGGGATCTGCCTGGTGCAGCATTTTTTCGGAATTATCGAACTCGACCAGTCATCCTATTATCTGACTACTGTCCCGATCAACCTGAATGCCCTCCACATCCTCTCCCTGAACCTGGGAACAGCGGGGATCATAATACTGATGCTGATCGTGCCATCGATGCTCATAGCAGGGATCAGTCCAGCAAAAGCAATTCGTTTCGAATAGTTAAGGCTCGTTCCGCAGGTGGAACCGCGAACTCCTTACTTCATGCCTTTTTCGACCGAGGTTTTCAGTGCAGCGATATCTTCATCGTGCCTGGTAAGGACATCCTTGATCTCCTTTTCAATAGCATCCCTGGCATTGTCCACTTTGGACTCCAGCTGTATATAGTCCTTTTTAATACGGCTGCGGTTGCTGATAACAAGAATAAGCAGCAGTATTAAAAGTACAAGTGTGATCACCGTAAGGATCATTATTGTCTTTTTGGTCCATTCTCCCAGGACTGTCAGGCTCTCCAGGGTGTTATCCTCGGATGCCTTCAGTGCATCAGCCTGTTCATCAAGGCGGGCGTCTGTTTTTTGCAGTGCCTCATCGGTTGAAGTAAGTTTCATTTCTGCTTCCTGGAGGTCCTTTTCATGGACTTTCTGCAGTTTGGCAAGCTTCGCCTGAAGATTTCTATTCTTCTTTTTCAGGACAGTAAGTTCCTTCTTCAGCTGCTCGACTTCTTCGAGAAGCAGTGAATCCATTTCCTGGGCTGAAAGGCCCAGCGTAAAAACAAGGATAAAAAGGGAAACAAGTATTCTTTTCATCATTTAAAGGTTTAGGATTGGACCGGATAAATTAAAAAAATCCGGTCAGTTTTTCAAACAAATGATCCGGATCGGTCCAGACATTTGATCCCGATCGGAAGGAAATATGTATTTTCGCGGAGCAGATGAAAAATACCGAAAACTTTATCCGGCAGCTCAGCCATTCACTTGAAGGGGATTTACCCGGCCGCGAATCACAGTACAGGATGGCGCCAGAAGTCCGGCTTGAGAACAATCACGGATTTTACAGGAATGCTGCCGTTATGATCCTTCTCTACCCGGACAGGGAGCAATGGTATTTTGTGCTGATGAAAAGGCCGGAGTATGCGGGTGCACACAGCAAGCAGGTAAGTCTTCCGGGCGGTATATATGAAGACGGGGACACAGACCTGGAAGCGACGGCCCTTAGGGAAACCCACGAAGAACTTGGAATTGATGATTCCTCGATCCGTGTACTCGGAAGCCTCAGCAAACTCCATATCCCTGTCAGCGGGATCGAGGTATCTCCTTTTGTGGGCATGGTTCCGGACAAGCCGTTATTTCACCCGGACCCTTCAGAGGTTGACTACCTGATTGAAGTACTCCTGCGGGATCTCCTGTCGCCTGAAAAGATGAAAGATGATATCCGGACCTTACTGTGCAAGCCGGTCAGGGTGCCGTATTTTGACATTGGGGGAGAACAGGTCTGGGGAGCAACCGCCATGATCCTCTCTGAATTCCAGGATATTATTGGAAGAATGCAGTAGTGTTCAGGAGGATGGAGCGGCCTCTTTGTCGATGAGGTTCTTATAGTGCTCATATCTTTCGAGCACCTGGATCACATAATTATGAGTTTCCCTCCCCCGGGCATATCCGTATTTCACAACCGGGTCACGGAAGTATTCAGGATCTGATTTTTTCAGCAGGCATACATCCACATTACCAGTCCATATATCCGGGTCTATCCCGTCTTTCTCAGCCAGGGCCATGGCATCGAATATATGTCCGGGTCCCACATTATAGGCCGCAAGAATGAACTTTATCCTCTCTTCGGGATCCGGCACAGCCTCATCAAACCGCTTATCAAGCCAGCGGATAAACTCTGTTCCGGCACGGATCTGTTCACCAGCCGGTGAGGAGGATGTAATTCCGAACCTGCGTGCAGTAGATGGCATTAACTGCATCAGCCCGAAAGCCCCGGCCCACGATCGGGCCTTAGGATCGAAACGGGATTCCTGGTAGATCAGTGAAGCAAGCAGCCGCCAGTCCCAACCGATGTTCTCGCTGTAATCCTTGATATACTCATCGTATACGGAGATCCTGCCCGAACTCAATGTGAACAGGTCGCTTTTTACAATTCCGGCAGATTTCTGGTTTTTAAAGTATTTGTTATAGATAAGCGCATACCTGGTTGATTTCCGGTATTCACCGAGCCAGTTATTGATCTCCTTGCGAAGTTCGTCAGCCCCGGAATGGACGGCCCAGGCCAGATTCTGGGGAAAACTTATGGCAGTCTGAACATCCAGGTTGGGATAATAGGTCTGGTTCACAAGTGCAATGTTCTCATCGGCGACCGTATAATCGATCAATCCGTCTGCAACCTGCAGAATCAGGGTTTCTGCATCTTCGGGTAGGTCAATGATATCGATGTTATCACCAATCTCTTCTTCCAGGTTCTGCAAGCGTACATAATAGGCAGAATTTTGCTGTACATGTATTTTCTTCTGCCCCAGTTCAAGCTGATTCCGGATTAATTCCTTTTCTACCTGTCTTTCCGTCATTTTCTGCCAGCCCTCCGGCTTTCTCTGGACAAGCACCTGCCTTGTCTGGCTGTGCGGAATGGTGAAATCGAATTTCTTCTTGCGTTCTTTCGTCACGGTCAGGTTCAGGGCAATCAGGTCGCAGTCACCCATCAGGAGACAGTTGAATGTCTCCTCCAGGTCGTTGCTTACCACGATTTCCAGGCGGATATCCAGGTGCTTTGCCAGGTCCTGCAATAATTCATACTGGTAACCCATCGGTTGTCCCCTGTAAATAAAGTAATTTGTTGAATTATAATCGCTTATGGCAATCAGGCTTCCAGTTTCAGTGATCTCGGACAAATCCCTGACATTGCGCCTGCCGATGCTCCTCTCAGGATCATTCTTACAGGAGGCTGATGCAAGCAGTACCAGCATCAGTATTATTTGAAAGTACAGAGTCCGCATATACACCTTCCGATTGTGCAGAGCCGGTGAAATGTGTAATGCAATATACCATGAAAATCCTGAAAATCACATCGTGAAGTGTTCATAATAATGAACAATTCAGCCAGCCTCAATCGTAGAAGGTCCAGGATAGACCGAATTTGAATACCTTGCCGCGCGTGGGGTACCTCAGGACATGGAAATAGTTTTTCTTGATAAGTCCCGCATAGGGATGGTCCCACCGGACATAAAACCGTGTTCTTTTCAGCTTGGCATTCAGGAACACGTTCAGGTAGGGATAATTCCCTATTTCCCGTATATCCTGGTTATAAAAGGTTCCGCTGGAAGGCATAAACGCAAGTGCCCTGTATTTTGTATAGTAGAACAGGTCAAATCCGATCTCGGCCGTCAGCGCATTCTTCACGACGGTAAATCCGAGGAAATTTGAAGTATAATAGGAAAGGTCGGGAATGCGAACAACGTTATTATCACTGCTGACCTGGTAATGAACATGATGGTTTGAATGGAGGATACCCAGCTTGAAGTCTTTCTTCAACTCCCCGCTGATAACCGATACCACGGACGAATTCTGTACAGGCCTGGCCATATCATCAAAGTAAACCAGGTCACTGACCAGGGAAAGGTTGAAACGGGCCATTGCTTTGATGGCTTCATTGCTGACCGTCACGGATCCCCTTATATCCTTGGTTTTTCTGAAATCATTATACCAGCGGTAATTATTCGACTCGTATGAGTTCAGAAAGTGATCGGGTTCTTCAAGCGAAAGCTTGCCGGATATGCTGATCATCGATTCCCCTCTTTTTCCCTTAAACTGCCTGGTAATATACCCGTCGAGGATGAAGTCCGTGGCCCTGTATCCGAACAGATAATATCTCCCGCGGGCCAGCCAGTCCCATCCCTCACCAACGGTATGAAGGAAACTGGCCCCGATATGTACATTATGGTACTGATAGTTCTTCTGGCTGGTCACGTTTGTATCACCGTTACTGAATGTTGTATCGTCCGGAGTATTGAATGAATACTTTACCCAGTCGTGCCTGATGAATGCCCTGGCCCCGAAATCCTTGGCCCTGTTGGGATTCTCATCCAGCATGACCTGGAAGGTGTTGGACAGGGAATGGAAATAGGTAGAATCAAATGTGTGGAGGGTATCAATGAAATAATCCGGGTAAAAATCCTTGTTGGCTGCCGATATATCGTCTTCAAAGATCCTGTAGTTTCTCTGGAAATCCAGATTATGGATCAGTGATCCGGTCTTCGTGGTTCTTTCCCTCAGGCGCCTGAAACCGGTTTCACTCGTTGTATCCGGAATCTGTTGAGCCTTGCCGAATTTATACCGCTGGGTGAAATGAAAAGCCAGGTTCCGCATTGTGGACTCCGCGTTTTCCAGGTTGACTTCGTAGGCTTTTT
>CBFDEE010000028.1:0-12590 GCA_965603745.1 uncultured Bacteroides sp.
CTTACCGATTTCACCGTATCCCTGCTCGGCGATGTAAGCGGCAAGCATCTCCTTGAGATCGGGTGTGGAAACGGGGTGCAGGCAAAATATATCTGCCAGACCTTTGAACCGGCCTCGGTAACGGGCATTGATCTGGACCCTGGAAATATTGGAATTGCCAACGAGCAAAAGAAAATCAGGGATATCTCCAATGTCCTGTTCCTGGTTGACGATGCCCAGGAGCTCAGGCAGATTGATACCGGATCAATGGATATAGTGATCAGCATCGAATCCGCCTTCCACTATCCGGACAAGGCCGCCTTTCTCGAACAGGTCAGGCGTGTTCTTAAACCCGGCGGGAAGTTCCTGGTCGCGGACCTGCTTACTACAAAAAATACAAAAGGGATCGGGATCAGGAAGCTATGGAAGGGGAAGATGGTGCTTCACCACTGGAACCAGGATATCTACTATGAACACTTCGAAAAGGGAGAGCTCCGGCTCCATAAGAAAGTCGATATTACGAAGCGGGTGATAGGAGGATTCAAGGGCTACAGGAGGTGGATACGGGGCATTGAGGGGGATGGCCCTATCCGTAATTTCTTCTTCAGGATCTTCTACATTATCAACGTGGAATGGGTACTGTACCTCCTGCGCCGCCGCCGGCTTTACTATGTGTTCGTAGGGGACAAGCCATCCTGATATTACCGGCTGTATGTACCAGGCAGTGACAGCTTCTTTTTATTCCTACGGCTGATTTCAGTGAGATCAAATCACGCATGCTTTACCTGCCGGCAGGGACGAAATGGATCGATTTCTGGACCGGTAAGACTTTTGAAGGTGGACGGCATATCGAGAAGCAAAGCCCCGTTGACATCATGCCCCTGCATGTCAGGGCTGGTTCAATTATTACAATGGGTCCCATGGTCCAGTTTGCCAACGAAAAATATGACCCGCTTGAAATAAGGATCTACCCGGGTGCCGACGGGGAATTCGTCCTCTACGACGATGAAAAGGACAATTACAATTATGAAAAGGGCCTTTATTCCACGATAGATCTCACATGGGATGATGAAGAGCAAACCCTGACAATAGGGGAGAGAAAAGGCAGCTTCCCGGGAATGGCAAAACAGCGTCAGTTTAATATTGTCCTCGTTGGCCCCGGCCGGGGCTGCGGGCTGAATCCATCTGAAGAGATCAGCCACACGGTAATATACCGGGGAAAGCGAGTAATAAGCAAACTGAACCAGTAGCAGGGATCTGACCGGAGCGAGCCGGTCCCGACAGCCCGGCAATTACCTGATTACGATCTTCCCCCTGTGAGTTGCAGGGCCTTTCAGCTCATACAGGTACACACCTGCGGGCAGTCCCCCGCGCTTCAGCAGAACCTCGCCATTCCTGATGTTCTCGATGATCCTTACCGTTCTGCCCGTCATGTCCTTCAGGGCCAGGCGGTAGTTGTCGCCCCGCTCTATGGGAAAGCGGAAGGTGGTTTCAATGGAGAACGGATTAGGGTAGATCCGGATTTTTTCCTGTCCGTTCACTTCGGCTGTGTGGACAAACATGTCCTTTGGTACATCCGAATCGACGAGCATGGCATCCTGGTACAGTATACCGTCATTGCCGTTGGGTGTGATATCGGGGATGACATTGCCGATCCGGTTATTAAAATTCCAGTATGCCGACAGTCCCGCCTCGGTCCCGGTAAGCTCCTTATCCATGAACTCCAGTATCTGGGCTCTGGAGCGGAAGTGGTCCCATATTCTCAGGTCATCTATTTCCCCGTGCAGTCCGAGGGACCAGGAAGGATTATTATATCCAAGGTATTCGCCTATTCTCAGGGGTGAATAAGTACTGTATGTATAATAGGCTTCATTTCCCGTCGCCACAGCTTCACCGTTGACCATGATCCTGATTTTCCTGATATCCTTGTCCCGCTTCATTACGACATGATACCAGGTGTTCTGTTCAAATACCGGGTCAGTACTAACACTCGCCAGTTCTTCGTATGGCAGGAGTATTGCATGGCCAGAAACCGGGAATTCGGTTCCGGCCAGGCGGAAGTTATAACCGGCTCCTCCTCCCCGCATATCCAGGATATTCTGTTCGCCGCTTGCCTCGGATTCCAGTCCCGTACGGTGGACCTTCAGCCAGAATTCTATTGTAAATGATTCCGTGGCCAGTTCCGGGGAGTTCATGACTTCCATAAAGTCCCCCGCCTCCTCAAGGTGTAATGCCCTCCGGGCCGTGGGATCTATCTCGTAAGCCTCGCCGCTAACCTTTACACTGCATGCAGTATCATTATTGTTCAGATAAATATTCACGGTTCCGCTGAGCACTCCCACCTCAAGTGGTTCGTATACAATCCCGATGTCAGCGGATTGTGCGGTTTCTACCTGGACGGGGAAGGTAATGTTTTCCGAGAAGCCGACCGACCCATCCGGGAAGGATATGCTGTCCACCGACACGGTTTGAGTCCCGGAATTCAGTATCGAGATGTTATAGGCATCAGAGCTTTCCCCCGTTTCAACCAGTCCGAAGCCGATAGAATCCGGGAGGATGCTGAAATGCATACCCGGCCTCGGCACGCTGAATAGTGCCATGCACGCGAAGCTGCTGATTTCCGTCTTTCCTAAAGGAGTCCCTTCCCCGGTAAGGGTATTGATTTGCACTAGTTCATAATAATCACCTGTAGCAGCATAATCATGACTCATGGTAAACAGGTTGCCGGCGAAATCGAATGCGAGTCCCATGTGATCGCCGCTGAGACCCGTATAACCTACGAAAGTGTTATTTCCCGTAAGGGGATCGATAATATAGACATAACCGTAGGAAGTAATGCCCCACAGGGTGTTGTCGAGGGGATTGAAGGAGAGCCCTGACATATAGCCCGAATAGCCTACATAGGTAGTGACACCTGAAGCCAGGTCGAGCGTGTACAGGCTTGAATATTCGAGCAGGTACAGGACATCGTTGGTATCGAATGCCATGCTGTAGATATAGTCCAGGTCTGTTTCGACCTGGAACCAGGTATATCCGGTCCCTGCATCCACGCGATTGATCCTGCCGTAATTGCTGGCTGCATAGATCTGTCCCCCGGAATTGATCGCCATTGCCGTGTAATAAACCATTCCTGCATGTCCTATATCCGTCGCTTCCCCGCTGGAAGGATCAACGGATACAAGCCTGTTGCTGTCCGGGTATTCATACTGTGTAAGGACGTAAAGCATCCCTGAATCTGCCGGGAAGAATTCAATTCCGGATCCTGAGAGCGGGATGCAGGTTTCCTGAGATCCGGTGATATCGGAAAGGATTTTTACCGTATCTGTATACTGGCGCCCGGAATTCGGACTGAAAACCATATCGTATGCCTGCTGGTCTCCCGGTGACAGTACAAGGGGTGTAACGGGTGAGACCAGGAATGAAAATATTGAATCCGGTTCGCTGATATCATTGATTGTCACATCTTCGCTGCCGATATTGCTTATCGAAATATTCATGGTATCGGATATGCTGCCTGCCTCCACGATACCGAAATCCAGTGATTCGGGCAGCACCCTGAGGTGCTTGCCGGTCTTCGGTACATTGTAGAAAGCCAGACCGAAGATGCTACGGTATGCGGTTTTACCGGCATAGCTGCTCTCCCCGGTGTTCTTATCAATCAGCAGTATCCGGCTGATGCTGCCGGAGCCCAGTTCAGCTGCATAAAGATTCCCGGCAATGTCAAATGCATAATCGAAGTGCTTATCGAAGTTAACGGGTTCGCCGGAAATGGTCACAGCCAGGCTCACCGGGTCTATCATGAGCAGATCATCCGTGGATGAGACAGACCATAACATTCCCCCGGAAGGATCGTAAGCCAGTCCATGGAGGTCATAGCCGGGAATGTCCTTAGGCTGAGAAAATCCCGTATTCAGGTCGATCAGATACAACTTGCCCTGGCTTACCCCGTACAGGGCGTTACCCGGTCCGAATTCAAGGGCTTCAAGCTCCGTTAGCCCGGTCCCCGTTTCGAAAACTGCTGTTCCCGTGGCTGCATCGAGCCGGTATATATCCCCTTCCAGCCCGGATATCCCGTATATCATCCCTGCAGTATCAATGGTAAGGCCATGGACGGGTCCCGTTCCTGTAGCCCCGATACTGGTCTCTGTTCCGCCTGTAAGATCTATGCCCAGCAATTCGCCTTCGGTACCGAGGGATGCCGTAGCATACATTTCCCCTGAATCGGCCGGCATTACGATTATTCCCTTCCCGGACAGGGGAACGGATAAAAGCGGCCTTGTGTCATCGTCACTCGTAATCACGATGGAATCCGCGTAGGCAAGGGTGTCATTGGGAGAGAATTTCACATTGAAGAATATGGTATCGGCAGGCTGGAGGACGGTCATGGGATCCGGCACTGCGGACAGGTCAAAGATGGAATCGGGTCCCTCGACAAGGCTGATCGTCACATCCTCCGTCCCGCTGTTCCAGAGAAGGACCTTATCATCCTCCGTGCTGCTTCCGGTCTCCCAATTCCCGAAGTCAAGTGCCGGGGGACTGGCAAGCAGGTGCTTGCCTTCCAGAGATTTATAGGAATAGTGATATCTCCAGTAATTAAACCAGTCATTGATACCGGAATCCCAGCGATACCCAAAATACCCGAGCTGGTTGCCTTCGGAATCATATGTGTAAACATAATAATATGTACAAACCCAGTCCGACGCTTCCTCGTTCCAGGTGTAATACCTGTATTTTTTCATATTGCCCTGCACATCGTACTCATAAACATACCGGAACACGTATTCATAGCGGTCGGTTTCCCAGGTTTCCCTGTAGTAATCCGTCATGTTTCCCCTGTCATCATAGAAATATTCATAATGATTCAAATTCTCCCAGTCGTTTTTGCTAAAATCCCAGTACCAGGAATACATCTCGGTCCGGTTTCCCGCTGAATCGTATGTCCGCAATGAATAACTGTCGACAAACCAGTTGTTGCTGTCTTCCAGCCAGGTATGGTTATAAAATTCGATCTCGTTGCCTGCAGAATCAAATACGAATAAATAGTAGAATCCCGTATCCCATTCATAGGTTTCAGTGTTCCATCCACAATAAACCTGTGTGGTCATGTTCCCCGCGGTATCGTAGGCAAATGCATTGCGGGTCTGTTTTATCCAGTCATTGCTGTCCGCATCCCAGTACGAGCTGATGTCTTCGGTCTGCTGGTCCAGGGAATCCCATGTATACTCCCGCAGGTATTCCCGCCAGACATCCTCGTACTGCCAGGTGCAATTTTTTATCTGCGTAACATTCCCGCTGCTGTCATGTGAATAGGTGGAATAACGATAATATAACCAGCTGTCTTCATTTGTATCCCACAGGTAGTAAAATACGGTATCCAGCAAATATTCATTTTCCTGGCAGTTTGCTATCATGGGGATTGCAGCCAGCAGAAGGAAGAAACATAATTTTTTCATGACAGGTTTGGTTTTGGTTAGACTTTGGATGTTGTCATACAGGGTTGATGACAACTGTGCCGGGATTTACGCGTATGCGGATTGTTGGCTGTGGTATTTGGCATGGGATATGGAACTGCAATTGAAAAGGGACTGAAACTGTAATAAAAACCTGAGATGGGAATTAAAACCTGAAAATGGAATGGGAACCTGAAAGGGGAATAGTTACTTCTGGAATGGCCGGCTGACGCGTAACCCTGTGATTTATTGCGGGATTCGTATTATAAAACTAACACAATATTTCCAGAAAGACAATCTTTATTTTCCGGGATTGAACATCCAGGTGAAGGCATCTTCGAATTCCCCGGCCCAGAACCATTCCGAATGCTCACCGTCCGGATCAATGAGGATTTTTACTTCTTCCGCTGTGAATCCCATGCTGACCAGGGTATCGTGCATCCTCCCGGTGCCCGAACCCTGGGATTCCTCTTTCTCCGCGGCCACGAGGTACAGGCGGGGAGAACCGGTCCTGCCCCGGGCCTGGTAAAGTATTGATATCACCGAAAATGACCGGCCTGACAACAGTGTTTGCACTTTCACCAACAGAATAGGGATACTGGTAAAAATGAACTCATAATTACGGGAGAAATACCCTGATTATTAAGGAATTCTGTGTAACTTACATGGAAATATCTACTAAAACCCCCTAGCCATGAAACTGCAATCCATTCCCAGGGTTGTATCAACCCTTTGTGTCCTTTTCTTCCTGGCCGCTAATTTTACATATACCCAGGATGTTGACCTGATGATTACCGGGATGGGATTTGAGGATCCCTGTGATCATGACCAGCAGATCAGTATTGAGATCGTCAACAACGGTACCCTTGCCGCGACCGATATTCCCGTCCAGCTTGAAATGAACGGGGAGCTCGTGTTTAATGAGACTATTGCGGGACCAATAATGCCGGCTGAGGTGATCGTTTACGACTTCTCCGGGACGGTCGCGATCACGGTTGAGCATTTCAGCCAGCAATACGGATTCTATGCCATTGTGCATGTGCCCGGGGACCCGAGCCCGGAAAACAACGAATTCAACTCGGAAATGAGCTTCTACGATCCCGCGTATGTCGACCCTGCAGGGTGGACCACCTACACGCCCTGCAACAGCAGCATTACGAATATGATGATGACCTCTGTTGTCGAGTACGGGGACACGATCTATGCAGGCACAGCTGATGGGATCGTTAAATATTGGAACGATAACTGGGGCATGTTCAATGTTGAGAGCGGGGACCTCCTTCATGGCGCCATTGAATGCATGGTGCTGCCGGGGGACGGGAATATGTGGATCGGATACTGGGGGAACGAAGGGGACCAGTACGACGGGGCAAGCTGGTACGACGGGAGTTCCTGGCAGCATTATACTCCCGGTAATTCCGGGATTGTCCCTGGCTTCATCGAAGATATCCTGCTTGATGCCGGGGGCGATTACTGGTTTGCGAGCTGGGACAGTGGAATAAGCGTCTTCGACGGGATGGACTGGACCACCTACAATACCGAAAACAGTCCCCTTCCAAACAACAGAGTTACGGACATCATGGAAGACCAGTACGACAGGATCTGGATCGGAACGGAAGACGGGGTGGTTCGTATCACCGGCGGAGTATGGGATGTCCTGAATACGGAGAACAGCGGGCTGGCCTCAAATTTCATTTATAAGATCTTCGAGGACAGCCAGGGGAACATCTGGTTCGGGGCCCATGAATGGTCAGCGACGTCAGGCCTTACGAAATTCGACGGGATGGACTGGCATGTGTATACTCCCTGGAACTCGGGACTGCAGGAGTCCACGATTTTAGGCATAGCAGAAGACAGCCACGGGAACCTGTGGTTCGGGAACACCTGGGGCGGCCTGACTGTCCTGATGGGGGACAGGTGGATTCAATACAATACTTCCAATTTTCTCCATCACAATAACTCCTGGGGTGACGTGATAGAGGATTCGAACGGGGATATATGGATCCCTACCTATGACGGGCTAACGAAAAGATCACCCGATGCACTGGATTACCTTTCTACCATTGATGAGCGTCCAACATGCAGCGGCGACAGCGACGGACGGCTTATTATCGATGCCATTGCGGGGAGCTGGCCAATTTATTATTCCATTGACGGGGGGAGCAACTGGGAGACCGACAGCGTATTTGAGAACCTTACATACCAGCCTTATGATATCGCAATTTCGGACGGCGTGACCACGCAGCATTGTGAAACCATCTGGACGAAACCTTATTCTGAAATAGTTGATTTCCCGGTCGTGACGGACTTCGAAGGCCCATGGGAGGATAATCCCTGGTACCAGCAAGGCGGAACGGCAGAATGGGGCATCCGGAGCGGTTCCACGCCAACCTCGAATACGGGTCCCGAGGGAGACCACACCAGCGGGGACGGGCAGTACCTATACGTTGAGGCAACAACAGAATTCCTGGAGTGGGCCGACCTCTATTCGCCCTGCTACCACATTGGCGATCTTCCCGTTCCGAGGCTGGAATTTGCTTTCCATATGTTTGGATCATCCATGGGGGATCTCTACCTCGATATTATGAGTGATGGTGAATGGATCAATGATGTTATGGGGTTCCACGGCGACCAAGGTCCGGAATGGCAGGAGGCAGGCCTCAACCTCTCACCTTACGGAGATGTCATCAAGCTGCGTTTCAGGTGCCGGGTGGGGGATAATGCCTTCAGTGACATAGCCATTGACGATGTACATATCTTCAATGATTTCTCGGCCATGGAAACCCATTTCAATACTATATGGGACGGTAACGGGGTGGACCATATGAACTTCTACGCTCTGACGGCTTCCATCGATGAAGTCCCCATGCAGGTATACGACGAGATTGCTGTATTCGACGGCGATCACTGCGTTGGGATGGGGATCCTTACAGAAGTCCTGGAGGACGGGGTAAACTACCTGGCATTTGCCGCCTCGAACAACGATGCCGAGCCGCCTGATGTCAACGGCTATACCGAAGGGAATCCGATCAGCTACAGGGTTTGGGATTATTCTGAAGAGCGTGAGTATGACCGCATCGAGATTGACTATGTTGCAGGGGAAGGGATCTATGCCATCGGGGAATACGTATCCTTCCACCTGTATGCCTCCACTGCGGTTGACCAGGTGAGGGACCTGACAGGGGGCTGGAATATCTACTCCTATTACGTGTTGCCTGAGACCATGGACATGCATGCCCTGGTCCAGCCCCTGATCGACGGAGGTACACTGCTCAAGGTCCAGGATGAAACGGGGGCCGCCATTGAAGATGTGCCCCCGATAGGCTGGGTCTTCAACATAGGCGATATGAGCAATACGGAAGGTTACAAGATCAAGGTCGCTGAATATACATCGCTCGTCACGACCGGTTTCGTTGTTCCACTGCCATTTGAAATACCCCTGCAGGAAGGCTGGAACATCATGGGATTCCCGTCTGAATCACCGGCCGATGCGCATAACACCTTTTCCGATCTGATCGCAGGCGATATCCTTGCCAAGGTCCAGAACGAAAGGGGAGATGCTATCGAGTATGTTATACCGATAGGATGGATCTACGATATCAATGATCTTGTGCCCGGGGAAGGATATAAGGTCAAAGTCAACGAGAACACGATGCTGGAGATCAATGAAGGAGGCATGAAATCCGCATTTGTTCCCTCCTCCGTATCCCAGGCGAAGCATTTCACCACGGTGTGGGAAGGGAACGGCCTGGATCATATGAATATTTACATCACCGAAGCTACGCTGGAAGGATCTCCCCTGGTGTCCGGCGATGAGATAGGAATCTTCTCCGGCGGACTTTGCGTCGGGGCCGGAACCGTGGCAGATTCACGTGTAATCTCGCTGAAGGCTTCCATGGACGACCCGACCACCCCGGAGATCGACGGATATTCAGAAGGAGACCCGATTGAACTCAGGCTGTGGAGTGCGGAAGCTAATACTGAATTCACAGGCTCAGACATGGAAATCGTGATGGGCTATCCCGGAACATACGAAAAGATGGGCACAGCGGCCCTGAAAGTTAATTTCGATCCAGGCAGGGAACTGCAGACCTCATTCTACGGTATCTTCCCGAACCCGGTTAAGGATGAGGCGTTCATCAGGTTTACCCTGGAACAGCCCGGGATGGTCCTGGTTGAAACCTACAACCTGCTCGGAGAAAAAACAACACTGGCTATTCGGAATACGATGAAGAAGGGAGCAAACGAAATCATCTGGCAGCCCATTGATGAAAATGGAAACCGGCTGGCACCGGGGACCTATATCCTGAAGCTGGTGGCCGGTGATTTTGTAGGAATCAGAAGGATCGTGGTACAATAAGGGGAAGCCTGGCTATGAAAAAAGCATGGGTCTACCTGATACTCCTTATCCTGGGCTCCGGGCTGGCGGCCCAGGATCATTTCATACCTGTATGGACCGGGAACGGACTGGATCATATGAATTTTTACGTCACCACTGCCACGATCGACGGACAGAATATGCAGGCCGGTGATGAGATCGGTATCTTTGACGGAAACTACTGCGTGGGAGCAGGCATATTGACCGAAGAGATCACAGAGGGAGTCAATTACCTGGCTCTTGTTGCTTCCAAGAATGACGCCGTACCCCCTGATGTGAACGGGTATACCCCGGGGGATACGGTGAACATCAAATTATGGGACGAGAGTGAACAGCTGGAGATCACAGACGTCTACGTGACCTATATTTCGGGTGCGGACACCTTCAGCATCGGGGGAACCTCCTCGCTCAGGGCAGAGGGTAGCACCTTCGTACCCCTGCCCCCGGTTGCAGATGCAGGGGAGGACCTGCAGGTCAGCGAGGGAAATTCGGATACCCTGGACGGAAGCGCATCATATGATCCCCAGGGTGCTTATATGGACCGCTGGACCCGGCATCACACTCGATGATTCCAGCTCCGCCACCCCGGTTTTCATTGCACCGGAAGTGGAAAAGGATACAGCTTACCTGATCATCCTGGTCGTCAGTAACGGAACCGATGATTCGGAACCCGACACAGTCCTTGTCACCGTGCTGCATGTAAATAAAATACCTGTCATAACAGGGCAGTCTGTACTCTCAACCGAAGAAGAAGTCCCGCTTACAATATCCCTTACTGACATCACCGTGGAGGACCCGGATAATGCATTCCCGGGTGATTTCACCATGTCCCTGGCCGAAGGGGATCACTATACCCTGTCGGGGATGGAGGTGACCCCGGAAACGGATTATTACGGCAGCCTCGATATCCCGGTCACTGTAAGCGACGGAACGGATGAAAGCGAGCCATTTACCCTGGCAGTTACGATAGTCAATGTAAATGACACTCCTTATTTTACCACTTTTCCGGGGGACACAACCGTGGACAGGAATATGGAGACGGTCTTCGAGATAAAGGCAGCAGAAGCAGATCCTGGAGATATACTATCCATTTCCGTCAGCCTGGATCCCGTGATCAGTCAGTGGGACCTGGTGGAAACGAGCAACGGGGAGGCGGAGCTGACCATTGAACCATCCAGCAGCGACCTGGGACCGGTACTGGTTACGGTAAGCCTGACGGACAATGTGATCACCATCCCTGTTGAACAGAGCTTTTCTATTGATCTTGTCCCCACGGGCGTGGAACTGATCGAAACCTCCAGGGCCGTCTCCATCCAATTCGACACGGATGCCGGCAGGTATTTCCTGCGAAATAACCTGGAAGAACCGTTGGAAATCGAATTCATACGGGTCAATGGCACGATTGTCCTGAAGAGCGTGCTCGAAGGCGGACAGGAAAGCGGGATCTCCCTGCCCGGGAACCAGCACGGGATATACCTGCTGCGCTTTACAGGCAGCTCTGTCTCGGGAACCATGAAGGTCCTGCTGAAATAATACCCCGCCTGCAGCCATATTTTACCAGCGAGCTTTCTCAGGGGGTGCGGCTCCCGATGTTTATAATGCTGATGCGATGCAGGATTATACTTTCCCTACCGGGGCCGCGTATATAACAAATTCTTCATTGCCGTCCACTTCGAGGAGGGCATCCATCTTATCCTGGTCGTAGGCGCCGATGGCGCAGGTTCCGGCCCCGATCGCCTCGCTGGCCAGGTAAAGGTTCTGGCAGAGATGTCCGGCATCCAGCGCGATCATTTTCGGGGCAACCACGCTGTACCTCCATTCTGCACGGTAGGGAATTACGGTCCATATAAAAACAACGGCGCCCTGGCCAACGAAAGCCTGTCCCCTGCTGCCCTCGCTGACCTTCTCAGGAAGCCCGGGATCTGACCGCAGGTGAACCAGTTTATGCTCAAGCGGAAGGTAGCGGTACAGTCCGGATTCAAGTCCGCTCACCCGGTTCACCACCAGGTAGGTTTCAAAGGGATGCCTTGCGCCGGCCGAAGGCACGGTCCGCCGCGAAGCACCCGCCGCTTCGTCCGTATCGCGCAGTCCCTGCGTCGACCATACCAGGAAGGAAAGCTCTTCCAGGCTTAAAGGGTCTTGGCTGAATTTCCTGTGGCTTTTCCGGTGTTTTATGGCCTCGATAAGGGGCATGGTCCCGGTGGTTATTTTCTCCGGGGGAACGAGATCGATCAGCGGCTGATCTTCAGGATATGGTTTCTGGGAGAGCGGGGGAGGTACCCTGTTCTTGAAATCTGTCAGGATCTTATCCCTTTCGTCCCACCAGTAAGCTTTAAGGAATTTACGGTAAGTTTCAGCTGATTCCATGATTTTATTTCTTTGGTTATGGCTTTTCTCCCTTTGCCAGGAAGATCTTGATCTTTGTCTCTTTATTCGTTAAACCCGAGCTTGTGCAACATGATTCCTCAATTGATTGAACGCTGACATTTTTGAATCCTGCCCCGTTCAGCCATTGTTCAATGTCTGAATGTTCGAATCCCAGCCACCTGTCATGATCCTCTTCCAGAAGATGTTCATGATTATGGGCTTCCAGGTCTGTCAGGATCACCAGGCCGCCTCTTGTCAGGATACGGTATATTTCAGCAATTGCCTTCGGGGGATCCTCCACATGATGCAAATACATGTTAACCAGGGCATAATCCACAAAATTATCCATTGCAGGCAGATGATTGGCATCCCCTCTACGGTAATCAAATTTCGATGAGTCTTTGAATTTAACTTTC
>CBFDEE010000029.1:0-12517 GCA_965603745.1 uncultured Bacteroides sp.
CACCTCGCTGATGTCATCCAGGTCAGAGATATCTATGGCCACAAGGTCCACATAGGAGTCCGCGTAAAGGATATTGTTCTTTATGGCCATGTCCACATTACCCGGGATCTGTATAAAACTTTCCACGACAGGGCTGGACGGATCGGCATTATTGATCACATGGATGCCCTCGCGGACTTCGTTCACGAAGATGTAATCCCCGAAAAGGTAGATCTTCCCGGGATAGTTGATTTCCGCCGGAGTGGTGTCCCTGACTGCCTCACGCAGGTCATCGTAGGACATGTAAACGGGATTGTTCATCTCGTAGGTCTGGTAAATTTTGTCCTGGCAGCTGCCCAGCAGCAGCAGGGTCGATAGTGAGGCCAGGATTATCCTTGCATGTATCTGATTTTTTTTCATAGCGGTTGTTATAGATTTACCTAATAGATGCAGGCCTGTCCCGGCGGGTTGCGTTCTCGTGAAATATTTATAATTTAATTGCCCGCAAGCCGCATTCAATCATGAGAAAGGCAGGAAGATCCGACAGGAAGATGGTGGCGGATATCATCGTCCACACCTTCCATGCCAATCCGGGTGTGAACCACGACAGGAAAATCAGGAGACTGGCGGATTATGCATTCATGAAGGCATTTGTGCGTGACGGGCTGCCCGTATACCTCGAAACGGCCATGGACAGGAACAGGGCTGTCTATGAGCGATACGGATTCGAAACCTATCACTTCTGGGAGGACAGGGAAAAGAACATACGCTTCTGGTTCATGAAGCTGGAGCCTGGAAAAAATAAACATCAGGGACGCAACTAATCCTCTCCGGCGATCATCTTGGTATCGTAAGTACTAACCATAACTGCCGGATCCCATGAACTCAGAAAAACTATTTTTCCTGCGCATATTATACATAAACAGCCGGAATCGGCTTTATACTACCGCTGTGGCCTTCCTGCTTATTCTGCCATCCTTTTCCGTAAACGGTCAAAAACGGCTTGTGGATGCAGTATATCTCAACAACGGTGAGGTTTTCAGGGGGCGGATTCAGGAGCAGCCGGATCCGGGTAAGGTACAGATGGAAACGCTCTGCCTGAATACCAGGCTGTTTTCAATGAGCGAAATCAGCCATATAGATCAGGAGAAGATAGATCTTATGGTCCTCAGGCTGGGGGGACAGGTATCCTCCCGCGGTTATTTCAACCGTACCGATCTGGGATTCCTGCTCGGTTCGGGCAGCAATGAACAAAATGCCATCCTGAGCATACAGATGGTGAACGGATACAAGTTCGGCTGGAAATACTACCCGGGGATTGGAGCTGGGATCGAGTTTTACGAACAGGCATACGTCCCCCTTTTCGCGGATTTCAGCTATATGCTGACATCCAGCAGGGTAAGCCCGTTTCTGAGGGGAAGCATGGGATATTCCTTCTCCATCGATGATCCCCCGGAGCAGTGGGGAACCCACACCAATAACCTGGGAGGCTTCCTTTATTCTGCAGGCATCGGTGCATCCATACGCACAGGTGCGACAAGTTCTCTGGTGATATCACTGGTTTACCGTTATCAGAACCTGGAATCCGTTTATAAGGAGGACTGGAGTGAGGAAGTGCTGAACCTGGAGAAGCATTACAACCGGCTTTCCCTTCGCATAGGTTTTGTATTTGATTAAATCCGGAAATCCCCTATTTTTACAGGAGGAGTTTCCGTATCATGAAATATAACGCTGCCAACAGAAAATCTCTCCCTTTCTTTGTCCTGGTCCTTGTATTGCTGTCCTTCCCGCAGTGCATGGAGGAAGACAGTTCAGTCCCGGCGGGACAGGGGTGGACCTCCGAGGATCCCGTTTCCATTCCCTTCCGCCAGCGCCTGATGCAGTTTGAGAAGGGGAACCTGGTAAAGAATCCCTCATTCGAACATGGCAGGCTGATCAACCTTGACAGCAATACGGTTTCCTATAATATTACCAGCTGGAAGGGGATGGGAGAAAACCTGATCTGGGTAGAACATCTGCCCGACTCGAACGGGAAAGTCCCCGGTGTCCATTCAGGATCATATTCCATCAAAATCAGCAGAAGCCTGGATGATGAATCCATCAACAAGGGAGAAGGAATTGTCTCGGACTTTATCAGGGTCATCCCGGGCAATTATGAGTTCTCATTCTGGATAAGGCTGCAGGATATACATCCAAACAGGGCACAAGGGGGGACACGGATAAATGACGCTGTCAATATCCGCCTGCTCTTTTACGATAAGAACCGCCTGCTGATGAGCGGGAATAAATACAATCCTGGCAGGAAGGCAGTTATCGACCTGTCCTTCAAGGCCCTGCCGTTCTCAAATTTCTGGAATATTGACAGCCTGGGGTGGACCCGTGTCATGGGACTGACGACCTGTGATTTCCTGACCGAGGGTGATATACCGGATGAAGCCAAGTATGTGAAGATTTACATGGGACTGAACGGGACGGGGACGATGTGGATAGACGATGTTGATTTCAGGTACACAAAAAGGAATTTCACTTCCCTGGAAAGGACCAGGTCCATGTTCGATACGATCTGTACAAAACCGGACATGGTCATTCCCAGGCCGAAACTGTCCCGCTCACACCCTCCCGTAACCTACCATATTCAGGGTACGGACAGCATTCCTATGCCGGTGATACTGTTGCCTCCCGCAGCGGAGAAACAGACCCGGATGGCAGCCCGGTTGCTGAAATCCCGTCTAGACGATCAGTTTGCCGGAAGTTATGGAAAAGACAGCCTCCCGGGTATCCGGATCATCCGGCAATCCGGTGCTTATGATCCGGGGGACGGGGGACTGATATTCAGCATCGGCAAAAACAGCCGTTCCGATGTTTTCCTTCACCTTAAAAAGCACCGTTCCGGTAAACAGCGGGATTCTGAGGAAGTCCTTCTTACCGGAGAACCGGCTCATACCGGAAAAGGCCTTCATCCGGTTGATGACTGGATCCCGGGCAAACAGGGATACATCATAAGGCCTGATTCAGCCTTTCCCAACCTGATACATCTCACGGGAGCCTCGGCCCAGGGTGATTATTATGCTGCAGCCACAGCCGTCCAGCTGCTGGACGACAGCCTGTTCCTTTTCCACAGTGCCGGCATACTGGATTACCCTGACATCCCCGAAAGGGCCTTCCTTGTTTCCCCGGTTGCAGCAGCCTCGAATCCGATTGACTACTCACCGTATCTTGCCGAAATGGCCGGTCTGAAGCTGAACTGGGCCTATCTTGATTTCTACCATTCAAGAACCCTCTGGCAGCAGGAAAGCAGGGCCTACCTGCAGGGACTGAAGGTGATCGGAAAGGAAAGCAGTGAAAGCGCTATGCTGCAGCTGGCCCAGATGTTCAATCCGTATGCCTTCCTTCCCGGGCATTCCCTGATTGATTCCCTGGGACCGGAAGCCGGGGAAAGATGGTCGCATTCGGGATATTCCAGCCGGGCAAAGCTACTGAAGTATTATTCAGCCGGACTAAAATCAGGAGTTTCAACGATTGTCCTGTGCAGCCCTGATTACCTTCCCGCGTCAGGCAGCGGGAATTATTTGCTTTTTGCCCCCGGGGATAAGGACAAGTATATAAATCTGCAGGAAGCACACCTGGATCTTATCGGGACTTTATACAAATGGGTCAGTGAGAGGGATCAGGGGATCCGCCTTGAGTTTATCGCCCCCTGGTATTCCAATGAGGACCTTGACCTGAGCAGGGGACAGGCGGAGCAGTATTTCAACGATCTCAGCAGGAAACTTCCGGATGACCTGAGAATCTTGTGGTCGGGTCCTGCCCGTCAGAGCCATACCATCAATTCCCTGGATTTTCACCGATTCCATGAACTGGCCGGAAGGGAACTGGTCCTCATGGATAACAGTATGAACACGATCCGGGAAATCCTGGCGGACACCGCTTCGATCAGGAACAGGCCCATGATAGTACGTACGCTGAACCTGTTCGATCCATTCAGTGTTCATTTCTCAGAATCCTTCACATTGCCTGAAGGTACCGGCAGAATGCTGATAAATTCCCCGCTATCCTCCGAGATCATGAAGATCAGGATAGCCACGGCTGCGGATTTTATGTGGAACATGGATTCATATGATCCTGACCTTTCGATATGGAAAGTTCTTGTTTCCATGTATGGAATAAATACCACACGGGAGCTGTACAGTTTCAATGATGCTTACTTTTCCGCGCTGGCTTCCGTTATCGGATTGAAAAAGGGACAGGACCAGCAGAAGCATCTCAGGCTGATCGGGGAACAACTGCTGCTCATGGAGGGATCACTGGAAACCCTGGGGCGTCTGCCGGGTTTTGACGGGGGACTCCTGAACGAGCTCAAGAGCCTGAAACAGAGCCTGGAAAGCCTGTATGATAAAGAAATGAAAACGGTGGCAGGTCAAATCATTGCCGCCATGGAAAGTATGTGAGATTATTACTACTTTTGCTGCTTAATAATGAAAGTGCCGGATGGATAAGGAAAGGGATTATTTTCAGGAAGACGGGGATTTGAAGGAAATTATTGGCCGTTTTGAAAATATGCTGAACCAGGTGGAAGCATATTTTTTTGATGTATATGAATTTGAAAGGATAATAGATCATTATCTGGATACCAACCATTTCTCAAAAGCAATCGATGCCGTTTATCATGGCAAAAACCAGCATCCCGGATCAACCAGTCTCCGGATAAAAGAGGCCCAGGTCTATGCCGAAAAGGGGGAGTCGCTCAAAGCGCTCGAAATGGTTGAAAACCTGGAAAAAACAACAGAATCGAATAACGAGATCTTCATGCTGAAAGGGATGATCCTGAACCAGCTGGGCAGGACCACAGAGGCTGAGAAGGCATTCGGGCAGGCACTCGACCTGAGCTATGAGAACCTGGATGATATACTGTATGATATCTCACTTTCATTTCAGTATGTGAACCAGTATAAAACAGCCATTCAATACCTCGAGAAGGCACATAAAAGAAATCCGCGCAAGCTGAACATTCTCTATGACCTGGCTTACTGCCATGACCGGCTGCACGATTTTGACCGCAGCATTGGATATTACGAAGCCTACCTGGACCAGGAGCCGTACTCGGAGAATGTATGGTATAACGTGGGACTGCTGTATTTCAAGAAGGAAAATTTCAGGAAAGCGGTTGAATGCTACGATTTTGCCCTGGCCATAAATGACCAGTACTCATCAGCCGTATTCAACAAAGCGAATGCCCTGGCAAATCTTGGTGAATACGAAGAAGCGATCTCTGCTTACAAGGAATGCATTCTGCTGGAACCTGAAAATGTACTGGCACACTGTTACCTTGGGGAATCCTTCGAAAAGCTCGAACGGTATAATGAGGCAATCGAATGGTACGAGAAGGCGGGCGGGATTGATCCTTCCTTCTCCGAGAGCTGGTACGGTATTGCTGTCTGTTATCTCTTCCTGAAACTGTACCGGGATGCTCTTTTCTATGCCAAAAAAGCCATCGCATTGGATGAGGAGAATCCCGATCTGTGGTTCACACTCGGGAATATACATACCCATCTCGATGAACATACGGATGCTCTCAGGGCGTATGTACGGGCCACAGAGCTCGATCCTTATGATGATGAAGCCTGGATCAACCTTGCACATCTGGAATTCAGCCAGGGAAATACGGAAAAAGCGGTGAATATTCTGAAGGACTCGTACAGTCATACCTTCGATGTCAGTGTAGTAAACTTCCACCTTTCTGCCTATTATCATTTGCAGGGAGATACTGAACAATCCCTGAAGTTTTTTGAAAAGGGACTGAAACTGGATTATGCCGGGCACCGGATTGTCGCAAAGATAAGTCCCCAGATGCCTGACGACCCGGAATTCATCGTTCTGCTCGAGAAGTATCTTCCTTCAAGAAATCCCGATAAGAAAAACTAAACACTATTGCCATGAACTTTGATCTGCCCCACATTCCCGAAAGGACAACGAGACCAAGGCAATCAGGACTGACTATGATGATGGATAAAGGACTGAGTGCCAGGGAGACTGAAAACTTCATAAGTTCAAGCGCCGATTTTACAGACCTGGTGAAATTCGGTTTTGGTACGGCGCTGATTACCAAGGGACTGGAAGAGAAGATCCGGCTGTACAAGGAGGCCGGGCTCAATCCCTACTTCGGGGGCACTCTTTTTGAATTGTTCGAAATACGTGGACGGTTCGATGGTTTCCGAAGGTTCCTGGACCAGTACAACATTGAAATGGCTGAAGTCTCCGACGGGTCCATGGCCATGCCTCATGATGCCAAACTTGAATACATACGCCAGCTATCCACCCAAGTCACCGTAATCTCCGAGGTAGGTTCCAAGGTTGCCGGTGCGGAGATACCCAATGACCGCTGGGTGGAAATGATGAAATCCGAACTGGATGCCGGTTCCTGGAAGGTCATCGGTGAAGCCAGGGAAAGCGGCACAATAGGCATATATAAAAAGGACGGATCTGCAAATACAGATCTGATCGACGATATCGTACGCCAGGTTAATATGGAGAACGTGATATGGGAAGCCCCCATCAAGAACCAGCAGGCATGGTTCATCAAGTTGATGGGTCCCAATGTCAATCTAGGCAATATTGCGCCCGGGGAAGTGGTGGCCCTCGAGAGCCTCAGGCTCGGTTTGCGCGGTGATACTTTCTTCGACGTCCTCCCCGAATCCTTCCATGATAAAAAACTATAATTCTTTTCTAAATCCGATAAATTAAAATTCCATTGAAAAAAAGAAGTTTGAGAGATTTCGGCCTGATCATTCTGAAGGGAATGGGTATGGGTGCGGCCGATGTGGTACCCGGTGTTTCAGGGGGTACGATTGCCTTTATCACCGGTATATATGAAGAGCTTGTACATTCCATCAAGAACATCAATTATGCTACCATAAGCACGCTCTGGAAGGAAGGCATCCCTGCTTTCTGGAGAGCAGTCAATGGCAATTTCCTGCTCTCAGTCATCGGGGGAATTCTTATCTCGGTACTGACCCTTGCAAGGGTGCTTGAGTACCTGCTGGTCAACCACCCGGTACTGATATGGTCTTTCTTCTTCGGCCTGGTCATCGGATCAGCCATTTTTATCGCACGCAGCATAGGGAACTGGAGGGTGGGGACCATGATAAGCCTGCTTTCTGGAGTTGCTGTTGCCTGGGTCATAACAAGCATCACACCGGCTGAAACCACCGAGGCCTGGTGGTTCATTTTCTTTTCCGGCGCCCTGGCCATCTGTGCCATGATCCTGCCCGGGATATCCGGCAGTTTTATCCTCCTTCTGCTTGGCAAGTACCAGTTTATCCTGAATGCCCTTAACGAGGGCAGGATCTCGGTGATCGCTGTGCTTCTGGCAGGCGCCCTGACAGGGATCATTTCCTTTTCACACCTGCTCTCCTGGCTCCTTAAGAAATATCACAACCTCACTATCGCTTTACTGTCAGGATTTATGATCGGTTCGCTGAACAAGATATGGCCCTGGAAGGTTACGGTTGAAAAATACCTTGATTCCCATGGTATCGCACGGCCCCTTATCCAGAAGAACGTATTGCCTGGCAGCTTTGCCGAAGCATCCGGAACCGATCCCCAGCTCCTCTGGGCAATACTTCTGGCCCTGGCGGGATTTCTTCTTATCTTCGTATTCGAGGGAATAAACAGAAAGGGGAAGAGCTGATTCTCCGGCATTCCCCATAATGAGTATGGGCAATCAAAATCAAACCATAAAGGAATTAGGCCTGATCGGATACCCGCTTTCCCACTCATTCTCGGAGAAGTATTTTGCAGAAAAATTCAGGAAGGAAAGCATAGAGGACTATTCCTACAGCAATTTCCCGATCCCTGATATTGCGATGCTGGAAGAGCTGCTGGAGGAACATCCCGGACTTATGGGACTAAATGTGACAATACCTTACAAGGAGCAGATCCTGCCATACCTGGATGAAATCGAACCTGAAGCCCGTGAGGCAGGGGCAGTAAACACAGTGAAAGTCTCCGGGCAGGGAGGAGCGGTGAAACTGAAGGGCTATAATACCGATGTTTACGGTTTCCGTGAATCCCTGATCCCGCTTCTGCAGGGCAGCCAGATACAGGCCCTGGTACTCGGGACGGGAGGAGCGGCCAAGGCAGTCACCCACGTCCTGGAACAGCTCGGAATCCCGTACCTGTATGTTTCAAGGAAGCACAGGACGGGTCGCCTGGAGTACAGGGACCTCTGCCTTTCAGTAATTAAAAACCACCAGCTGATTATCAATACGACACCCCTGGGAACCTTTCCCGATGTTTCCACTTTCCCGGATATACCATATGATATCCTGACGGCGGACCACCTGCTGTACGACCTGGTGTACAATCCTCCCGAATCCAGCTTCCTCCGGCTGGGCAGGCAAAAAGGGGCCCGGATCAAAAACGGGCTGGAAATGCTTCAGCTGCAGGCGGACAAATCCTGGGAGATCTGGACCGGTAAAGACTGAGGCCGGGAATCCTGCTGGGGATGGTAAGGATCACACCTTCAGTTCCGGGGACGGATTCAGAAAGATTTCCGGGGGGTAGTGCACATCCGTGAGGAACAGTCCCCTGGCCGGTGCTGAAGTCCCTGCATTGGACCGGTCCCTGCTTTCAATGATATGCCTGAACTCATCCGTACCGATCTTTCTGAAACCAATATCCAGCAATGTGCCGACGATGGCCCTGACCATGTTGCGCAGGAAGCGGTCAGCGGTAATGGTAAAATCCAGTATCCTTTCCGAAACCTCCCAGCTGGCTTCATGGATTCTGCAGTTATTGGTCTTTACATCGGTATCCGCCTTGCTGAAACTGGTGAAATCCGTATACTCCTTCAGGATATCCGAAGCCTGCTGCATGGAGCGGGTATCAAGGTCCCCGTAAACATAATGAGCGAATTCCCTGTGAAAGACCTCTTTTCTTCGCAGGATATGGTACCCGTAGGTCCGGCTGAGCGCATTGAACCGTGAATGTGCGTCCGGAATTACGGGCTGGAACTCATTGATGGCAATATCCTGCGGGAGTTTGTTGTTTATCCTGAACAGAAAATCCCTGTCCCCCGCAAGATTATCCCTCCCGGTATCAAAATGTGCAAAAAATACCTTGGCATGCACACCCGTGTCCGTGCGGCCGCATCCCGTCACATTAATATCCTCTCTGAGCAGGAGACTTAGGTCACGGTTCAGAATTTCCTGAATCGTTACTGCATTCGGCTGTATCTGCCAGCCATGATAATTCGTGCCCTGAAAGGCCAGTTTTATGAAGTATCTGGTTACCAAGGATATAAATGTGTTAAAAAACCTCTCTAAAGGTAGCATAAAATCGCTATTTTTAATCTGCCAATACATCATCTCAAAATACAGCCATATGAGACAATTTATTTTCTTTTCCATCATGATCACCGCTTTTGGAATCACATCCATGGCGCAGGTAAAATCCCCTGTTACCGGCGGGAAGACCCGTCTTGAACTCTACAAACAGCACCAGGCCATCAGAGATACCTCCTCAATGGCTGAACTGAACTGGCAGTTTGTGGGACCGACAAACATCAGCGGGCGCTGTACGGACATCGAAGCGGTCCGCCCGAGGGGACAGAGCTATACCATTTATGCCGCCACTTCCTCCGGCGGGGTATGGAAATCCGTAAACGAAGGAGTTACCTGGGATCCCGTTTTCGAGGATGCCGTTACGACGGATATAGGCGATATCGCCATAGATCCCGGCAATCCCGATGTAGTCTGGGTGGGTACAGGTGAGGCAAACATATTCCGCAGCTCCATGGCAGGATGCGGGATATACAGGACAGACGACGGCGGGGAAACATGGTCTCATATGGGACTCGAAGATACCTACACCATTGCCCGCATTGTCGTGGATCCCGGAAATACGGATGTAGTCTATGTGGCTGCCTCCGGTGCGGAATGGACCGCAACAGGTGAATTTATTTTATTGCGGACTATCGACGGGGGACAGACCTGGGAAAATGTCCTTTACGTTAACGAAAGGACCGGAGCCATTGACCTGGTCATGGACCCCGCAGATCCGAATACCCTTTATGCCGCCACCTGGCAGAGAATACGCAGGAAATGGAACGATCCCCGGACGGAAGCCGGTTATTCCCACAGCGGGCTGTGGAAAACAACGGACGGGGGAGCCAGCTGGAAGAAGATCAACGATGGACTGCCCCAGGCCGATAAGCGCGGAAGGATAGGGATCGATCTCTGTGCCTCAAAACCAAATGTATTGTACGCTTTTGTTGATAATTATGAACTGTCTAAAGTGCAGCAGACGGGACTGACCGATTCATACGGGAGGCCGTCCAGCGGGATCATCAAGGGAGCCACCGTTTTCCGTTCCGATAACGGCGGGGAAAGCTGGGAGCAGACCAGCGGGCTAACAGAAGAGATGAGAGAATACATGGAAAGGCATTCGGCCACGTACGGCTGGGTATTCGGACAGATAAGGGTGGATCCTGAAGATGAAAATACCTTATATACCATGGGACTTGCCCTGAATGTTTCGAACGACGGGGGAAAAACCTTCCGGCGCCTCAGGGGGATGCACGGGGACCACCACGGGCTCTGGATAGACCCGGACAATACGGATTATATACTGAATGCCAATGACGGCGGAGTGTGCGTATCCTATGACAGGGGCGAGAACTGGAACTGCTGGCTGGAAAACCTCCCGGCCGTCCAGTTTTTCAATGTTAATTACGATATGAGGGAGCCGTTCCGGGTTTACGGTTCGATACAGGATCACCTCAGCTGGTATGGGACGGTTGACCTCAGCCACGGAAGGAACAGGGTAAGGCCGGTTGACTTTATTCGGGGACCCGGAGGAGAGGGCTGCAGCCATGCCATTCACCCGCAAAATACTGACATTGTTTTCTCGGCGCAATTCTACGGTCACATACATCGGACCGATATGGGCGCCGAAGGCAACTGGTGGGAAAACACCAAATCCCTTCTGCCGGCCAGATATCCGGAGGAACCCAGGCTGAGGGGGCAGTGGATTGCACCGTTTATCCTTTCCCCGCATAATCCGGATATCGTGTATCACGGGATGCAGTATGTTATGATGTCGAGGGACCTGGGGAATACCTGGGAATATATCAGTCCCGATCTGACCCACAACAATCCTAAAAAACTGGGCGATATATCCTACCAGACGCTCAGCAGCATATCGGAATCGCCCCTCAGGCCCGGCCTCATATATGCAGGAACGGATGACGGCAGGCTGCACAGGACCAGAAACGGCGGTAAGACATGGACGGAGATCCTCAGGGGACTACCCGCCGCTAAATGGATATCCCGTGTCGAAGCTTCCAGGTTTGACCTGGGAACGGTATATATGTGCCAGAACGGGAAACGGGATGATGATTTCCAGGCATATGTATGGAAATCAAGCGATTTCGGCTCTTCCTGGGAGGATATATCGGCAAATATTCCCATAGGACCGGTCAACGTGATACGGGAAGATCCTATAGACGAGAACATCCTGTACGTCGGAACGGATATCGGCGTTTATGTCAGCAGGGACGGGGGCAAGACCTACAGTGTGCTGGGCGACCTGCCTTCCACTTATGTACATGACCTGGTGATACACCCGAGGGACAATATGATCGTCATTGCAACCCACGGCAGGGGGATATGGGTGCTTGATGCAAACCCGGTTAACGGGGGGATCAGGCGTCCCGACTGGTGGTAATAAATGCATCTGCACCGGGCATACCCCGGTTTTAACATTTTTTAACCCTCCCGGCAAGACTGCGCCGGTACTGGATTATCCAATGCTTACCCGTATATTTAAGCCGGTATGGTATTTGAAATGATATTCTCAAATACTATTTTTGGATGCTTTTTAATAAATCTCAAACAATGATGACTGAAACCGTGAATATTAAGGAACTGAATGAGAAGATCGAAAAGGAAAGTGCATTTATCGATCTGATCACCCTGGAGATAGGCAAGGTGATCGTAGGACAGAGGCATCTGATCGACAGCCTGCTTATCGGACTACTGACGGACGGGCATATTCTGCTTGAAGGTGTTCCCGGACTTGCCAAGACCCTTGCGGTCAACACCCTGGCCCAGACCATTGATGCCGGATTCAGCAGGATACAGTTCACGCCTGACCTGCTGCCCGCCGACCTAATCGGTACCATGATCTACAGCCAGAAAAAGGAGGAATTCGAGGTCAAGAAGGGCCCCATATTTGCCAATTTCATCCTTGCCGATGAGATTAACCGTTCCCCGGCCAAGGTGCAGAGTGCACTGCTTGAGGCCATGCAGGAGAAACAGGTGACCATCGGCCCGCATACCTTTGAACTCGAAAAGCCCTTTATGGTCCTGGCCACGCAGAATCCTATTGAACAGGAAGGAACCTACCCTCTGCCTGAAGCCCTTGCTCAGTTGTTTCCAGCAATTCCTGCAACTTCTCTAGGCCCTGCTTTTGCTCAGTCTTCCCTGGCATAAACGCTCCTTTGGCTTCCTCCAATCCCGCTATGGCTTCGGCATCGTTG